>JAEWNM010000060.1 GCA_023392755.1 Bacillota bacterium | reverse complement strand
ACCCCCACGCTTCTGGACAATGTAACCACCGGCATGCGCCTGGCCTGGGAGGAGCCTTTCGGCCCGGTGCTGCCCATATTGCGGGTGAAGGACACGGAGGAGGCCATCGACATCGCCAACCGCTCGGAATACGGGCTGCAATCCTCCGTATTCACAAGCAACATCCATCATGCCTTTGACATCGCCGGACGCCTGGAGGTGGGCACGGTTCAAATCAACAACAAAACAGAACGGGGCCCCGACCATTTCCCCTTTCTGGGCGTCAAAGCCTCCGGCATGGGCACCCAGGGCGTAAAATATTCCATTGAGGCCATGACGCGGCCCAAGGCCGTGGTATTCAACCTGGACGCGCACTGACGCCGCGGTTCAAACGGGGTATTGCTCCTCAATGGACATATCGGCAATCACATCCAAAAGGCTGGCCTTTCCCTGCATCTCCCTGGGCAGCGCAGTGAATTTCACATAATCCTCAATGGAGGCAATGTCCAAATAATGCATGCCGGCCACCGCCAGTATTTCCCGCGCCACCATGGAGCGGTGGGCCACCACCATGAACCGCTTGCCCCTGGCGCGCAGCTGCTGCAAAGGCCGCTCAAAATCCCCGTCGCCGCTGAACAGCACGGCCATGTCGTAGTTGTCGATGGTGTTGAACATATCCAAAACGATCTCCACATCCAGGTTGCCCTTCCTTTTTGTTTCATCGCCGTTGTGGATTTCCTTCAGCGGTTTGGATACAATGGTGTACCCCATCAAGGGCAGCATCTGCACAAACCTGTTTTGAGACTCCATCTTATAATCGATAGCCGTATAGTAGTAGGCGTCCACCACGTCGCCTATCATGCGGAAATAATCCAGGAACCTTTTCAGATCAATATTCCATCCCAGATGCTTCCGCTGCGTATGGTACACGTTGCCCCCGTCCACAAAAATGGCAATTCTCACAGGCCGTCCCCTTCCTTTGCAGTCATTCCCGCTCCCGCGCCCTTTACGCTACATAACCTGCGGCGGCGCTTTGAGCAATGCCAACGCATCCTCCATAACAAGGGGCTTGCTGAAAAGAAACCCTTGCATATAATCGCACCCGCCGCGCATAAGGTACTCCTTCTGCGTTACGTTGTCCACGCCTTCGGCCACCACCTCATGGCCCAGCCGGTGGGCCATGGAAATAATGTCGCCTGCAATGGCCATCTCCTGGTTCCGGTCCGTTATTTTCGCTATGAAAGACCGGTCGATCTTCAGGCAGGAAATGTCCATGTCCCCCTCCCTGGCAAGCGAGGAATAGCCCGTGCCAAAATCATCGATGGCGATACATATTCCCCGCGCCTTCAGCACGGCCAGCTTTTTGTTGATTTCATCAATCCTGTCGGCAAAGGCCGACTCCGTAAGCTCAATGCCAAGACAGCAGGGGTTGACCCCCGTCTGCTCAAGTATGGCCAGCACATCCGGCACAAAGTCATCCCGCATGACCTGTATGGCGGAAATGTTCACCGATATGATAATGTCGTCATGGCCCGCCTGGGCAAGCGTTTCCAAAAAGCGGCAGGCCGCCCTCAATATCTTTCTGCCCAGCGGCACGATGAGCTGTGACTTTTCAGCAATGGGTATAAACTCCGCCGGCGATACCTCCCCCAGCTTACCGCTCTTGAGCCGTGCCAGCGCCTCCATGCCCTTTATCCTGTTTGTGCCCAAATGCAGGATCGGCTGGTACATCAGATACAGCCCGCCGTCCGCCTGCTCACCCGCGGCGACCAGCAGCTCCTTTTCGATATCGCCTTCCCGCTGTAGCCGGGCCTCCATTTCGCTTGTATAAAAGCCCGTCCCGAATAGCTCGCCGGCGCTGACATGCTCTCCCGCCAGCATGGCATACTTGAGCAGCGTCTCCAGATCGCCTGTGAAATACGCCGATTCCACCACGCCGATATTCCCGCCGATGGTTTTGGAAGGCAGCGCTTCCCGAAGCGCCGCTATGATGCCCATGCACAGCGCGGACAGCTCTTCCCGCCCCTGATAGCCGGTGACATAGAAGACAAAGCGGTCTGCGGCAAGGTGGAACAGGCGGTACTTTTCGCTGCAAAGCATGTACAACCTTGCCGCCAGGTCCCTTATCACCTTTTCGCCGTACTGGTAGCCGAACAGCAGGTTGATCTGCTTGAAGTTTCTGTAGTTCACCAGCAGCACCGCCCGCCTGGCATTGTGCCCGCCGCTCGCGTCCGCCCGCAGCGCGGCCTCCAGCCGCCGCCTGTTGGGCAGGTTCGTCAGCGGATCATGGTAGGCGTAGTGGGTCAGGCGCTTGTTCTTTTTATGGTTGGCCAGGCTGATGCCCAGCATCAAAAGATACATGAAGATCAACGCGGACGTCCCGATGATGCTGATGTTTCGTATCAAAAGGCTTGTATCCGTCAGGTCATAATGCAAAACAAGCGTCCCGGCATTTTGGCCGCCGACGTATACGGGCAGCGATATGCGGTATGCCTGCCCGCCACCCAGCGCCTCAATCCATTCCTTGCCGGCGGCGGCCGCCGCCTGAGCCGCGGGCGTCAGCGGCTCGGCCTCCAAAGCCGTACCGCAGACCGCCGTATCATGGCTTGTACCCAAAAAACAGGCGCTTTGAATATTGGGGTCCTCCTCCACCTGTTTTAGAAGCCTGCGCGTATCAAAGCTGTCCAGAAAGGCATTGACGGTGTCAGCCAGTACGCCGATTTGCACAAACCGGCCGCCTGTGCCCCTGAAATACCCGTACTTATAATAAATTCCCGTTTCGGTGTCCTGGCGCACATCCTCCAGCATGCTTACTTCGCCGCTTTTGATAAAACGGTCGACGGGGTGGCCCTCTGCCGCCGTCCAGCCGATATACCTGCCGCTGCTGGAATACTCAATAATCTTTTGCGGATTGTAGGCGAAAATCTCATCCACGTGCAGCGCCTTGGCGATCTGGGCCAGCGTGTCATTGCTCCATATATTCTCCGCGGCGGCCGTCACCTCTCCGGCGGCCAAAAGCTTTTCCGTCAGAAGCCTGTTGACAATGCCGGAGGCCTCTATGGCCGTCTCGAAATTGTTGGCATAGCTTTTGGCAAACCGCTGCGCCTCCAGCGCCACGCGATGGTAATAGTACGCCTCTGTGCTGTTGAAAATAAGGCTCCCTGTGACCAGCAGAATCATTGCAATAATCAAAAACAGCAATGCCTGGTTTTTGAACCGTATCAAGCCCGGCCTCGCCTTTTGCATGTCATCGGTCTCCTTTTTAACAGAAGGGGGCATATTAAGCGCCTTCCCCTCCGCCTTGCCGGGATCATGAACCATTGGCCCGCCCCTTCCCCGGGCGGCCTGTGCGCGGCAATACGGCAGAACCGGCGCAGGGTGGCATGGAACGCCGTCATGAAAGCGTACAACAACAGACCGCGCATCCAACGGACCCCGGCTCAGCCTTCCCCTCCACGCATTGAAACGCAGCGGCCGCGAGGATGAGAAATGTCCTATTTCCTTCTTGACGCCATGCTTCCCCGGTTTCCTTACCGGACCTTCGTGCCGACAGAATTGTTTTTTGCCTTATTCATCATATACGCAGTATAATAACTTGTCAAGATATGGAACAGATAATGGTAAAAGAACGAAAATGTTGATGAAAAAGGGCAAAAAAGGCCCCGCGGCACGGCAGATGCAAACCTTACGCGCAGCGGGGCATTCCATAGGCGGGCTTTCTTCTCCCGCTATCTGCCAAACAGGTTCCTCGCATCCGCCATCCGGCTGATAACCGGCACCGAGAAGGGGCAGCGCTCCTCGCACTGGCCGCAGGCAATGCAATCCCCCGCGTGGGCGGATAGCGCCGCGTAATGATCGCCGATGGAAGCGGGCACAGCCTCCTGCCCGGCGGCAAGATCGAAATATTTGTTTACCTGGGCGATATCAATGCCGGAGGGGCAGGGCAGGCAATGGTTGCAGTACATGCAGCGGCCAGTCATGGCATATGCGTCCGTGGCGCCCAGGACAACGGAATAGTCCTTTTCCTGTGCGGACGCCGTTTCATACGCAACAGCCTCCCTTACCTGCTCCCGCGTTTTGCAGCCTACCATCACGCTTGCCACGCCCGGTCTGGTCAGGGCATACTGCAGAAGCTGGCAGGGCGTCAGCGCCAGATGGAAGGGTGAAGCGTCCGCGTTAAGCAGGGTTCCGGCCCCGAACCCTTTCATCACGGTTATGCCGACACCCTTTGCCTCGCAAGCCCTATACAGTGCTTCCCGCACGGGGTTCATGCCCAAAATGCCCGTTTGCCGGTAGGTATCTTTTTTGAATAGCGAATCCAGGTCGGCGCTTTCCGGCAGCAGGTCAAAGGCCGGGTTCAGCGAAAACATCAGTACATCGATCAGCCCGGTGTTCACGGCCGCCAGGGAAACCGACGCGTTATGGGAGCTCATGCCCACCGCCCGGATTACACCCTGTTCCTTCAGCTTGCGGGCATATGCCATCGCCGGCCCGTTAAGCACAGCGTGCCAGTCCTCCATATCGTCTATGAAGTGAAGCATGCCGATATCCATGTAATCGGTATGAAGGCGGATAAGAAGGTCCTCAAAATAGGTTTTGATGAGCTTCTCGTCCCTTGTGCGCAGGTACTGCCCGTTTTGCCAGACCGCGCCGATATGCCCCTGGAGTATCGCCTTCTCCCGCCGCCCCTTCAGGGCCGCGCCGATATAGGTGCGCACATTCGGCTCGGGCATGAAAACGTCCATGGCGTTGATGCCATGCGTGATGGCTTCGTCGATAACGTCCAGGACAACGGACTCCTCCTTGTTTTCCAGATGCTCGCAGCCTAAGCCGACCTCGCTGACATAAAGCTCCGTGGCCCCCAGCCTATTGTACCGCATGCCATTGGCCTCCCTTCTTTTGTTTGCCCGATTTCTTCCAAAGCAAGCCTATGCCGGCCATCATGGTCACAGGGAACACAACGGCCAGGAACAGGCCTGATTTCAACCCGGTTTCCGTAGCGCCAAGGCCGGGAAGCCAGCCGCTCAAAAATGTCTGCGCTCCCGCCTGAACTGCGCCGGAAACAGACCCTACAAGACCCGGCCCCGCGGCGCAGCCCACATCCCCGGCCAAAGCAAGCAAGGCGAACATTGCGGTGCCGCCCCTGGGGAAGCGCCTTGCGGCAAGGCTGAAGATGCCCGGCCACATCATCCCCACGGAAAGGCCGCACAGGCCGCAGCCCAAAAGCGAAAGCAGCGGCTCCGGCGAGAAAACAGCCGCCATATAGCTGGCAATGCATAGCCCGGCGCTTATAAGCAGCGCCCTTTCCAAATGAAGCCGGTTGCCCCTCATACCGTTTATCACCCGCGAAAGGCCCATCAGCGCCGCAAACAGGCAGGGCCCCAGCAGATCCCCCGCCGCCTTGGATACGTTAAGCCCGGCCTCCGCAAACAGCGACGCCCACTGGGACATGGCCTGTTCCGCCGCCCCCGCGCACACCATCATTAGCAGGAACAGCAAAAGCACGCGGTATCCCCGCCCTTTCCCCGACGGCCCGGCGGCGGCGCTTCCGGCAAGCGTCGTCAGTGGAACCTTCAGGAAGGAAAAAAAGTTGAATAGGGGCACCGCCGCCCAGGCCATGAAAAGATACGGCCAGCGCGCAACGCCAAAGAGCGCGAAATACGCCGTGGACAGGAGGACCACCGCCACATGCCCCCAGCAGTAAAAGGAATGCAAAAGGCTCATGGAGGCGGCCTTCCTGTCCCCCGGCAGCGATTCCACAATGGGGCTGATGATCACCTCGATCAGCCCGCCGCCCACCGCGTTCAAGCAGGTGGCAATGACCAGGCCCGTATACGGATGGGGGAGCATACGGGGCAAAAGCCCCATGCAAACCAGGCCAAGCGCGCAAAACACATGCGCGCCGGCCGCCACGGCCCTGTACCCGACCTTGTCGGCAAAAGCGGATGCCGCAAGGTCCACAGCGATCTGAACAAGAAAATTCAGCGATATCAAAAGCGCCAGGTCGTTGATGGTCACACCCAGCTCCCTTTGAAACGTCAGGAACAGAAGCGGCGCCAGGTTGTTGACGATGGCTTGCGTCACATACCCCAGATAGCTGGAAAAAAGCGTATGCCTGTAGGAAAGCCGCATGGCATTCTCCTTGACTGTGTTATGTATAAGCATAGCACATGCGCTGTTCGGGTACAAGCAGTATACGAGAATTGCACACCTTTCCCCTTGCGGCGCACCGCCGCCGTGGTATAATGGGAAAAACAAGTACCGGAGGCGATTGGATGGCGCTTTTGCAGGTTGATTTCTTTTCCAAGGTGCTGGGCCGCTGCGCCGGCATGCAGGTCATTTTGCCCCAGGATACAAAGGGGCCCCTCCCCGCACTGTACCTTTTGCACGGCCTGTCGGACAACCACACGGTCTGGGCCAGGCGGACCAGCGTGGAGCGGTATGCCGAACAATATCCGCTTGCCGTCATCATGCCCGACGGCGGGCGCAGCTTTTATACGGATATGGCGCAGGGCGACCGTTATTTTACCTTTATATCCGAGGAATTGCCTGAAATCTGCCAGAGCTTTTTCCCGCTGTCCAAACGGCGGGAGGACCGGTTCGCGGCAGGGCTGTCCATGGGCGGCTACGGGGCCATGAAGCTGGGCCTTACCCTCCCCAACCGCTATTCCGCAGTAGCCAGCCTCTCCGGCGCGCTGCAGATGGACCCCAAATACCACATGGAGCAGCCGGAGGATTTCATGCGGGAGCTGATCCGCATCTTCGGCAGCCCTGAAAAGTTTATAGGCAGCGGAAACGATCTGTTCGCATTGGCGCGAAAGCTTGCAAAGCATCCCGAAAAGGCGCCGAAGATGTATGTGGCCTGCGGCAGGGAGGATTTTTTGCTCCAGGGCAACCGCCAGTTCAAAAGGGAATTTCAGCAGGCGTTCAACATCACGTATGAAGAATCCCCGGGCTCCCATGAGTGGAGCTTCTGGGATGCGCATATCCAAAAGGTTCTGGCGTTTTTGCCGCTGCAAAACAGCGGCGGCGCAAAGCCATGAAGACAAAAGCGGCGCGGCGCAAAGCCGTCGAGCGGCTGCTGGAGGAAGGCCTTTTTCAAAGCAGGGAAGAGGCCCTTCCCTATTTCCTGAGCGGGCAGGTTTTCTTGGGCCAGGAGCGCATATCAAGCCCCGCCCAACTGGTTCCCGCGGACAAGCCCCTGGTGGTCAGGGGCAGGGAGCAAAAGTATGTGGCCAAGGGCGGCCTAAAGCTTGAAGGGGCGCTGCGGGATTTTCAAATCAGCGCGCAAGGCCGCGTGTGCATTGATGCCGGCGCCTGCACCGGCGGCTTTACCGACTGCCTTGTGAAAAGCGGGGCGGCGCTGGTGTATGCCGTGGAGGTGGGGTTTGGCCAGCTGGCCGGAAGCCTGCGCCAAAACCCGTGCGTGGTGAATCTGGAAAAAACCAACATCAGCGATGAAAGGCTTGCCGCTCTTTCCCCCAGGCCAAACCTGGCCAGCGTGGATTTGAGCTATCTTTCCCTGCGCAAGGCGGTGCCCGTGTTTGCCAAAATCATGGAAGGCCAGGGTGAGCTTGTCTGCCTTGTCAAACCGCTGTTTGAGGTGCAGGATGCAATGGCCCGGCGGACGGGCGTGCTTTCAAACGACGCATACCTTCCTCTGTTAACAGGCCTGATGGATGATTTGAACGGTTTGCCGTCTGTGCGCGTACTGAACATCACCAACAGCCCCGTCACCGGCAACCAGGGCACGCTGGAATTTTTTCTGCACATCGCATTGGGGGTTGATGCCCCCGCCATCAACCTTACTGCGGCGGCGGACACGGCCGTACAAAGGGTTCTCAAGCTGGACAGCTATAAAAAGGCCTGACCCCATTTTTACAATCCCTCCCCGATGACGGTCCATGGACTTGCTTCCCGAAGCCGGCGGTGTAAAAGCTTGCGTATATGCCGCTTTCAGGGAATAAATCCATGGTCCGTCTCGTTTCTTAAGCGAAGGGCAAACACCACAGCCCTAAAGGAGAGATCGGAAAATGGTGAACAGGATAAAGCGCCATTCCCCTCTTCACAAAAGATGGGCGGCTCTGGTTCTGGTGCTGACACTGGTGTTCAGCTGCGCCACAGCCCTTGCCGCCGCCGATTTCGCCGTCGTTTACAACACCGACCGCCTGAACCTGCGCAAGGAGCCCCGCTCCGACAGCGGGTGGCTGGGCGCGTACCCCGCCGGCACCTGGATTCAAATCTCCGATGGTCCCGGCAACTGGTATTCGGTAGTCGCCCCCGATGGAAAGACAGGCTATATGAGCCGGAATTTCCTGAACCGTGGCATCACCGGGTATGTGACCATCGCCACCGTCAACAACCCCAAATCCACACAGTTTTTGAACCTTCGCAAGAGCCCCAGTTACAATGCCCAGGTATTGGGCATCTATTACAACCAAACCCCGGCGCTGGTGTTTGACGAATCCGGCGGTTGGTACCGCGTTTCGGTGGATGGGACGGTAGGGTACTTCCGGGGCGAATACCTCACGCTGGACGCCATGATCGGCAGCGACGACATCGCCACCATCGTCACCCCCAACAACACGGGCCTGAACCTTAGGTCCGGCCCGGGAATGACGTATTCTTCCATCCGCCAGTTCAAGGGCGGCCGGTATGTCATGGTTCTCAACCGCGGCGACGGCTGGTGGAAGGTTTCCATCGACGGCTACCAGGGCTATATGAGCACCGAGTTTTTGCATGAAGGCATACTCCTGGACAGCGGCAGCGGCGGTGCCGCCCCGGAAGGGGCATACGCAGTGGTCAAAAACCCCAAAGCAACCCAGGTGCTCTACCTTCGTGACAGCCCCGGCACCAACGGCAAGGTTCTGGGCCAGTACAAAAACGGCACGCGCCTGACCGTACTGGCCCGGGGCAGCGAATGGAGCCATGTCACCGTGGACGCGACAGGTAAAACAGGCTTCATGATGTCCGGGTATCTTGCGTTCCACAACATGTCCGGCAAGGCCACGCTCACCGTCAGCCATCCCGACCGCACCTTTGTCAACCTCCGCAGCGGCCCTTCCATGACGGGAACCCGGGTGCTCTCCCGCATGAAGCACGGCACAAAGGTGGAGGTCCTCATCCCCGGCACAGACTGGGTGAAAGTGCGGTACAACAGCGATACGGGCTATGCCGCCGCCGCTTTTTTGAAATAATGACGCATACTGTTACACCCACACGGGGACGGCGTTCATCAGGGGCAGCACCTTTTCAAAAAAATCGCCGCCCCCAAAGACCACCGTCTCTGTGTTTATGCAGGGGTGAAAGGCAATTCGGGGATAATCACGTATCCGCCTGTCGCACAAAAGCGTGATCCGGTGCCCGGTGTCAAACAAAAGCCCCAGCGGGCTCACCGCGCCGGGCAGCAGCCCCAGCATACCGGGCAGCAGCTCATCCGGCGCAAAGCTCAGGCGGGATACGCCCAGCGCCCGGCTCACCTCCGCCGTGCGAAACTGGCTGTCAGGGTGCAGCAGCATTAAATAAAACTGCGTTTGCTGCCTGTTGCACAGAAAAATATTCTTGCAGATCACCACATCCGGCGTAATGAAATCCATCTGCACGCAATCGGCGATGGTATGGGCCGCCTGATGCGCATGAAGCTCAAAGGGAATTCCCCATGCCCGCAAGGTGCTGACAACCGTGTCCCGGCTTTCCATAAATGCCCTCCGCTGTGAAAGAATACACGCACAAGTATACGCCCTTTAAGCCGGCACGCACAAGCGCAAAGCCTGAAATAAAGAAGCGCCCCGCTATCTACCGCCTTCCCGTTGTGGTATAATCAGGGAAGTGAGGCAAGTGAAAGCGGGGTTTGTTGTATGAAAAAGAGGATCGGCATACTGACCAGCGGCGGCGACTGCCCCGGCCTGAACGCGGCCATCAGGGGTGTGGCCAGGGCGGCCTACGAGCTTTTCGACGCGGAAATCCTGGGCATCCGGGACGGCTACCGGGGCCTGATACAGGGCGATTACCAGCCGATGGAGCGCAAGCAGTTTTCCGGCATCCTCACACTGGGCGGCACAATTCTGGGCACCAGCCGCCAGCCGTTTCGGAATATGCGTGTCATCGGGGAAGACAATGTGGACAAGGTGGCCGCCATGAAGGACAACTACAAGGCCATGCGGCTGGACTGCCTGGTAACGCTGGGCGGCAACGGCACCCACAAAACGGCCAACCTCCTAAGCCAGGAAGGGCTGAACATCATCGGCCTGCCCAAGACCATCGACAACGACCTGTACGGCACCGATTTCACCTTCGGCTTTCATACGGCGGTGGATATCGCCACAGAGGTAATCGACCGCATCCACACCACCGCCACCAGCCACGGCCGCTGCATGGTAATAGAGCTGATGGGCAACAAAACCGGCTGGCTGACGCTGTACGCGGGGGTGGCCGGCGGCGCTGACGTTGTGCTGCTGCCGGAGATTCCCTACGACATAAAAAAGGTGGCCAAGGAGGTGGAGAACCGGGCCAGCGGCAAGAAGCCCTTCTCCATCATCGCCGTCGCGGAAGGCGCCATGGACCTGGAGGAATCCAAGCAGAAAAAAAAGGAGCGGGAAGCGTCAAGAGCCGCCTGCCCCGGCTTCAGCATCGCGGCCCGGCTGGCATCCCAGCTCTCTGATATGGTTGGGGTGGAGGCCCGCTCCGTCGTTCCGGGCCACATTCAGCGGGGCGGCAGCCCCAGTGCCTACGACAGGGTGCTGGCCACCCAGTTTGGCGTGCACGCCGCGCAGCTGATACGTGACGATGTATACGGCGTCAGCGTGGCGCTATCGGGCAACACGGTGACCCACAACGCGCTCAAGGATATCGCGGGGGTTGCCAAGCAGGTGAGCCCCGAGCACCAAATGGTGCAGCTGGCCCGGAACATAGGCATTTCCTT
>JAEWNM010000223.1 GCA_023392755.1 Bacillota bacterium | reverse complement strand
GACGTGCCCATGTATCTTGGCGCCACGCTTTTGATCATGGCGGTCATGCTCCTGACGCTGATCCTCCTGACGCTGATGAACACCACGCTGATGCGGGAATCGCGGAAAATAACGGTGTTCATGCTGATCATGAACCTGACGCTGGCCATATGCATCGTGTTTGTAAAGGCCATGCTGGTGAACGTCTACCTGTCGCCCGTTATCCTGGGAGCGCTGCTTTTGACAGGGCTTTTAGGCCCCTTGGCGGGTATTGCCGGGAACATTGCGCTTTCGGTGATCGTAAGCGCATTTTCGGCGGGTGGCAGCACCGAGTACAGCGTGGTGATGATCCACCTGCTGTTGAGCAATGTGGTGGGCGGCACCGTGGCTGTTATGGCGCTCCGCGGAAAGCCCCACAGGGCGCAGGCGCTTCTGTGCGGCATCTATGCGGCGCTTTCCAATCTGGCGGTGATGACTGCCGTGGGCCTGATGACCAATAACGATTTGCAGACTGTTTTTGTCAACGCATTGTGGAGCATGGGCGGAGCCGTCATTGCCGCGCTGCTGTGCATGGGATTCCAGCCGCTCTTTGAGGCGGCATTCAACCTGGCCACCCCCAGCAAGCTGATGGAGCTGGCCAACCCAAACCAGCCGCTTTTGCGCAGGCTGCTGTTGGAAGCCCCCGGCACCTACCATCATTCCATCATCGTAGCCAACCTGTCTGAAGCGGCGGCGGAGGCCATCGGCGCCAATCCCCTGCTGGCCAGGGTCGGCTCCTATTTTCATGATGTGGGCAAGCTCAAGCGCCCGCTGTATTTCAAGGAAAACCAGATGGGGGATAACCCCCATGACCATACCGACCCCTACGTATCCTCCGCCATCGTCACAGCCCATGCCAGGGATGGGTTGATGATGGCTCAAAAATACCGCCTGCCCCTGGAAATTGAGAAGATCATTATGGAGCATCATGGCGACACGCCGGTGATGTACTTTTACCACAAGGCACTCCAGCAGGCCGGCGGCAGCTCTGTGGATATCAAGGATTTCCGCTACGACGGCACCCGCCCCACCATCAAGGAAAGCGCTATCGTCATGCTGGCCGATACGATCGAGGCCGCTATCCGTTCCATGCCCGATCCAACGCCCCAGCGCATCGAATCCTTCATAGAACAGCTTGTGCGGGGCAAACTGGAGGACGGGCAATTAAGCGATTCGCCGCTGACACTTCGGGATATCGACAAGATATGCGAAGCATTTACCACCGTTTTAATCGGCGTGTTCCACGAACGCATCGAATACCCCACGGTGGACATTCAGAAAAAGGAGCCGCCTGCGCCTGCGCTTCTCACCGAGGCGGAAGCCGCGCCCGCGGCACCTGCGCAAACGGAAGTGCCCCCCGAAAACAGCGATGCCCCCGGTATGCCTGCCGCGGCGGAAGGTGCCGGTGAAACCGCCGGGGAAGATGCCGGAGAAGGTGCCGGGGAAGACAGCGCGCAAGATGCCGGAGAAACAAAAAGCCTGGAGGAATAGATTTGGTCTTGTATTGGACGCTTCATGCACCGCATATCCCCCGCCATTGGACAAGCCTTATGCAAACGGCGGCGGATTGCGCCATAGCGGCGGAAGGCGTTGATCTCCCGTGCGGCATAGGTATAACGGTAACTGACAGTACTGAAATAAAAAAGCTCAACCGGGAAACCAGAAGCATCGACGCGGCGACGGACGTCTTGTCCTTTCCGACGGTGAATTACAGGCAGGGCAAAACGGCCAGGCAGTCGCTGAAGCTTTTGAGAAAAGAATACGACAGCGGGCTCAACGTGTGTTTCCTGGGGGATGTGGTGCTTTGCGCGGAGCATGTAAAAGCCCAGGCGGCGGAATATGGCCACAGCGAGGAGCGGGAAGCCGCGTATCTGCTGGTGCACGGCATCTGCCACCTGATGGGCTACGATCACATATCAGATGAAGGACGGGCTGCGATGCGCGCCATGGAGGAAAAGGCTCTGCATATGATGGGCATGGATAGGGAAGAAAATCGAACGCAGGTATCGGATGAGACACTGTTGGCGCTGGCGCGCGAAGCCATGGAGCGTTCCTATGCGCCATACTCCAGGTTTCAGGTGGGCGCGTGCCTGTTAAGCGCCGACGGCCGCGTGTTTCAGGGCTGCAATGTGGAGAACGCCTCCTTCGGGCTTACCAACTGCGCGGAGCGCACAGCCGTCTTCACAGCGGTGAGCGAGGGGGCTACAGTGTTTTCATCCATTGCTATCGCCGCCCGCGGCGCGGCGCCCTGGCCCTGCGGCGCCTGCCGTCAGGTGCTCAACGAGTTTGCGCCCGATATCCGTGTATTGGTCACCTGGGATGAAAATCAAACGGCATGCGCCAAGCTTTCCGATTTGCTGCCCCACGGCTTTGGGCCCAAGGATATTAACGGGGATAAAAAGTAAGGAGACAATGCTCTCATGGAGAAAAAAGCAAACTTCCGCTCCGGCTTTGTGGCTATCGTTGGCCGGCCCAATGTGGGCAAATCCACCCTCATGAACGCTTTCGTGGGGGAAAAGGTGGCAATCGTGTCCAGCCGCCCGCAAACCACCCGCAACCGCATCATGGGCGTTATGACAAAGGAAGATTGGCAAATCGTTTTTCTGGATACCCCCGGCATACATACGCCC
>JAEWNM010000347.1 GCA_023392755.1 Bacillota bacterium | reverse complement strand
CTGCACCGTGCCCGCGGCAGCAGGCTCAAGCTTGCGTTCCGCCCTTCTCAGCACAATCTGGTCAAAGCCCAGTTCTGTGCCCCTGGGAATCAGGGGATGGCTGCCCGCCGCTTTGTAGGCAATATTCAGGAAGCAGTCTCCCGCCTTTGGCATTTCAAACGCCAGCCTCACGGCCGTCTCGCCTCTGGCAGGCAGGGAAAAGGCCGGAACGTCGCCGCTTTGAATGGCTTTTCCATCCTGCGTCACTTCATAGGAAACGGTCAGTACATCCTTCGCATCCGCAAAATCAAGCGTGCTCGCAAACAGTATCTCGCCCTTTTCAATATGTCCGGCCCTGGCCCTTACCGGCCTTATCACGTTTTGATATTCCTTCAGGCCTGTGTGGGGCCTGCGGTCGGGGTATACAAGGCCGTCCATGCAGAAGTTTCCGTCGTGGGGGAATTCGCCAAAATCGCCGCCGTAGTAATATTTTTTCTTCCCGTCCGTGGTTTTGCCCATGAACACGGCATGGTCGCACCATTCCCACACAAATCCGCCGCACAGGCCGGGGTATTTCTCCATCAGCTCCCAGTAATCCTCCGCGTCTCCCGGCCCGTTGCCCATGGCGTGTATGTACTCGCAAAACACAAAGGGCTTTTTGTTTTCACCGTCCGCGAAATATTGTTCAACCTCCGCAAGGGAGGGGTACATGCGGCTGTGCACGTCCAGCGCGTCTTTGCTGGTGGTATCGTCCTTGGGCCGGTGATGTGCCCCTTCATAATGCACCAGCCTGTGGGGATCGTAGGCTTTGACCCAGCGGGCCGCAGCGTCGAAATTGACGCCGTATCCCGCTTCGTTGCCCAGCGACCAGAATATCACGGCGGGGCAGTTCTTGTCCCGGAGCACATTGCGCTGCACCCTGTCCAGTATCGCCTGGGCAAAGCGCGGGTCGCGGGCGAGGGCGCCGTAATTGTAATCAAAATCACCGCCCAGCTTTTCCGCGCAGCCGTGGCTTTCCACATCGGATTCCGCGATCATGTAAAACCCATATTTGCCGCAAAGCTGCGGAAACCAGGGCGCGTTGGGATAATGGCTGGTGCGTATGGCGTTTATGTTATGCCGTTTCATAAGCGTCAAATCACGCATGGCCTGTTCCCTTGATATGGTGTAGCCCGTTTCCGGGTCGCTGTCGTGGCGGTTGACGCCCTTCAGGCGCAGCCGCTTGCCGTTTAGCAGCACGATGCCGTTTTGTATTTCAATTCGGCGTATGCCCACCGGCAAGGCGATGGCTTCCCCGCCGCCCATGATGAGCAGCGTATACAGAACCGGCGTTTCCGCGGTCCACAGCGCGGCGCTTTCCAATGCAAAGCGTGCGCTTTCCTTGCCCTGCTTCCTGTCGATTTCCTTGCCATTGGGGTCCAGCAGCGCAAAATCAAGGGGGAAGGGCTCCCCTTCGTAGTCCAGCTTCACAAAAACATCGGCGCCGCGAAAGCCTTCATCCGGCAGTGCGTTCACCGTCACGTCCCAAACGTGGTTCCGGGGGCGCAGCAAAAGATACACATCCCGGAAGATGCCTGACATGCGCAGCTTGTCCTGATCCTCCAGATAGCTGCCGTCGCACCATTTCAACACGGCGACGGTCAGCGTGTTTTCCCCGGCCCTCACATATCCCGTAATTTCAAATTCGCCCGTGGAGTGGGATACCTGGCTGTAGCCCGCAAATTGCCCGTTGACCCATACGTACAGGCAGGAATCCACACCCTCAAAGTTCAGGTAGTACCGCATGCCCGTGTCGGATATGGCAAAGCGCCTGCGGTACACGCCGCAGGGGTTTTCCCTGGGCACATAAGGCGGGTCATAGGGGAAAGGGTATTTGACGTTTGTATACTGATGGCGGTCGTACCCATGGTTCTGCCATACGGAGGGAACGGGGATGGTCTTATCCCCCAGGGGGTAATCCTCCCGCCCTATGTCCCCGGGCACGTCCTCCACGCTTTCATAATAGGCAAACGTCCAGTCGCCGTTGAGCATTATGCGGCGGGACGTGTCTTCGCCCATAAGCGCTTCATCCCTCCCTGCGCAGGGCAGATAATAAGCGCGGGGGGCCGCTGTTTGCACATGCAGCACCGACGGGTCTTCATAATACCTGTGAAGCATGGTATTCTTCCTTTCTCCACGTAAAATATGCTGTCTTCATTGTAGCCGCGGGGCGGTTTTCGTCCATTGACAAAACGAGCAAAAACATGCACAATATGCGCATTGTAGTAATGTGCGGGCCAGGGGAGTGAACGGCGAAAATGCGTATGGATGCTGGCTATTTCTATGGCCATGATGTGGACGACGCGGCAAAGGAGCATTCTTTTTTTGTCGGCAGCTGTGGCCGCTACCAATTGATCCGGCGGGCTGAATTTGAAACCCTTCGCCGGGAAGGCAGGCAGGATTGGCAGCTATTGTACGTGGCGGGGGGTAAAGCGCATTTTTATCTGCCGGAGGGGGAGCGGCTTGCCTGCGAAGGGGAAGCGTTTTTGTATCCGCCGGGGCAGCCTCAGCGGTACGGGTACTTTTTGAAGGAAAAGCCGGATGTGTATTGGCTCCACTTCTCCGGGGCCCAGGCAGGCGCGCTGCTTCATCAGGCCGGGCTTCCGGCGCTATCCGTCCTTCATCCCGGCGTCCACGGCGATTGTATCCTGCTCTTTGACAGAATCATTCGCGAGTTGCAGCTGAGCGGCCTTTTTTGCCAGGAGCTGGCAGCCGCGCACGCCCAGGCGCTTTTGTTCCTGCTTTCCAGGGGAATGCGGGAAAAAAGCGCGCCGCAAGCCGCCGCCGGTCCGGAGATACGGCAGCTTGTGGAGCGTATTCACCGCCATCCGGAGGAGTCGCTGCCCATTGCGGCCTACGCGCGCCTTTCCAATATGAGCGTCTCGAATCTCATCCGCCGGTTCAAGGCCCATACGGGCCTTCCTCCCCAGCAGTACATTTTGCGGCTGCGCATGGGCCATGCCCGGGAATTGATGGCTTCCTCCCGGATGCCCGTCACCGATGTCGCCCGTATCGTAGGGTACGACAACCCCCTGTACTTCAGCCGCCTGTTCAAAAAGGAAACGGGCATGTCGCCAAGGGCGTACAGGCAGGGATTACCTTCCAAAAAATAATGCGCCTTTTTTGCGCGTCCCGCCTCGAATCCCGCATACCGTCCTTCGCTTCGCCCGGCTTGCGCGTTTCATTTTCGGCCGGCGAAATGCGCAAAGCTCCGCCACCCGGCAAAGCCGGGCAAAACGCTGCCCAATACGGTGGGGCACGGGGCGGACGGTGGATAGAAG
>JAEWNM010000295.1 GCA_023392755.1 Bacillota bacterium | reverse complement strand
CGCTGTTGGCTGGGGTGCTTCGCCCAACGCCCCTGCCATGCCCATCGTCGCACACATGGTCAGCGCCAGGCAAAGCGCAAAAAAACGGTTGGATTTCTTCATGGAATCACTATTTCCTTTCTTTGTGCCGGCACCGGCGCCGGTATAGTAGATTTATTATGGCACAGGCCATGCGGTACTGCAAGCAAAAGGCGCGGAAATTTTAAAAGTTACAGTCTGTTCATGTTTTTTGAAACATATTCCGCCGGCATCGGGAACCGCCTTTTGCATTGATAAAACCGCATCTTTTGCCGATGCGCTTCTATAGGACGACGACCCTGTTACAATTGTTTCATCAAAATGCATGGGAATCCTTGGCCGGGCGCATTGCTGCGGGCACTTGAGAATGGGACCATGAAAATGCTACAATGATTAAGGGGGAGGAGGCTTTGCCGTATGATTGCCAGGAGCATTGCCGGGGTATGAAGCGCCTGATTGTGATGAAGAATGAAAGACGCCTTTCCCTTTTGGACAAGCAGGGCAACGAGCTTTTTTCCTGCCCCGTGGGGCTGGGCTTTTCCCCCGTTCACCCGAAGGAGAGGGAGGGGGACGGGAAAACGCCGGAGGGGATGTATTTCATCTGCCTCAAGCGGGAGACTGGGAAATACGGCATGGCCCTTGGCATCAGTTATCCCAATAAAAGCGACGCCGAAAAGGCGTTTTCTCACGGGATCATATCCGAAGATGAGCTGGAGGCCATAACGGGCGCCTGCCGGGATGGGCGCAGGCCTCCCTGGGGCACGAAACTGGGCGGGGAAATTTATTTGCACGGCGGGGGCGCTTCTGACTGGACGGCGGGTTGCATCGCCTTATCCGACGCGGACATGAAAAAGCTCTTTCCCCTGGCGGAGGAAAGAGATGAAGTGATTATACTGCCTTAACCTTTGCTATCTAAGCATATCGCGGCATTTTTTCAGCGTTTCCCTAAGGGCGGCGGCCTTTATTTTCCTCGGGTTTTTTTCAATGAAACAGCAAAGCGTTTCTGGCCGGAATATGGCTTGGGCGGCATCCTGTATATTTTCTGCCGTCAGGTCGGTGTGCAACCGTATCCGTGTATCCACATCACACTCATCGGCATTGCCGCTGAGCCATCCATAACCCAGCCGCTCGTTCATACTTCTGGCCCTGTCCAGCACCATGCGTTCGTTATCTGTGAAATAGACGCGCGCCCTATCCATTTGCTCTTGGCTGATAAACCTGCGCAGCCTGGATAGGATGGAGAACACAAGTTCAAGGCTTTGCGCAAGCTTGTCGTGCGAGACCTCGTAATCAATGGCAAAGCGGCGGAAGGAACCTACCGTTACGACCTCGGAGCTGATATCGTCCACCAGGGCCTGCTTTTCCCTCAGTTCCAGAAACAGCGCGGAACTGAGCCCGTCGCCCGTCATGTGGCTGAGCATGCTGGCGCAGGCCGGGAATACCAGATTGCAATCGATATCAAAATCGAGCACCACCTGGGCCAGATCATAATCGGCGTTAAACAGCTCGTCGCTGCTTTCGTCCCTTGCGCAAAAGTTTATCGGTGCGGGCTGATCAAAGGAGGACGGGCCCATGTCGGGCAGCTCCCCCAAAACCTCCTCCACCTTTTTGAGCATGCCGTCAGAGAAATTTCCGGTCATCACAAAGCAGGCGTTGGAAGGGCGGAATATTTTCCGCTTCCACTGGTGGATCAGCTCCCGGGACATGCGCGTAACGCTTTCCTTGGTACCCATGCCGGGGAAAGCGCCGGCCTTTGTTCTCCAGTACCGGGCGCTCATATCCCACAAAAAGCTTTGCTCGTCGTTTTCGATTTGCCTGAGCACAACCTGCTTTTCCGCCTCGATCTCTTCCTGCGTCCATTTGCCGGGGGCAAACAAACGAAGCAAAAGGTCAAAGGCATCGTCGAAAAAGCGCGGTGCCACCTGCATTTGGAATATGACCGTTTCCGCGTAGGTAGCGCCGCCCAGCCTCGCGCCCATGGCGTCCAGCCGGCGGTACAGCTGCGCCTGGGGAAGGCCGCTTAAGCTGCGGAAGCACAAGTGCTCCAAAAGATGGGATATCCCCTGGTTGACCCTGTTCTCATACAGCGAACCGCCCTTGAAATAAACGCCCATCTCCAGGGAATGCAGATGCGCAAGCTGATAGGCGGAGATTTGAAGGCCGTTTTTGAGCCGGATTTCCTGATAGGCAGCCATGGCTCGTCCCCCCTTTTAGCGCAGGTCATTTTCCGTCCTTAATCAGCCTGCGGATGTCGTCCATCTGGCTTAAAAAGCCGGGGTTGCCTTTCAAAATGCCGTGCACCTTCTCGCAGCTGTGCATCACGGTGGTATGGTCGCGGCCCCCAAAGCTTTCGCCTATGCGGGGCAGTGACAGCCCTACCATTTCCCGCGTGAGGTACATGGCCACCTGGCGGGGCACGGTGACTTCCCGGTTGCGCCGGGCGCTTTTCAAATCAGCCACGGAGATGCTGTAATAGTCGGCTACCGTCTCCTGTATCAGTTCGCAGGTGACGCGCCGCACCTCCCGCTGGGCAAATACCTCCTTGAGCGCCTCCTCTGCCAGGGCGCCGTTGATGGGACGCCCAGTGAGGGAGGAAAAGGCCACCAGCCGCGTAAGGCTTCCTTCCAGTTCCCTGATGTTGGAATCGATGCGCTGGGCGATCAGCTCCAGCACATCGTCGGATACGGCAATATGCTCGCGCTCCGCTTTTTTGCGCAAAATCGCAATGCGTGTCTCAATGTCCGGCCGCTGTATGTCGGCAATCAGCCCCCACTCAAAACGGCTGCACAGCCGTTCCTCCAGGCTGGCAATGTCCTTGGGCGGCTTGTCGCTGGTCATAATGATCTGCTTTCCGGCGGCATGCAGCGTGTTGAAGGTATGGAAAAATTCCTCCTGGGTGCGGTCCAGCTTGGCAATGAACTGTATATCGTCCACCATCAATATATCCACGCTGCGGAAGCGGCTGCGGAATTCCGCGTTTTTGTTCTTCTGGATGGCGGTGATAAACTCATTGGTGAAGTTTTCGCTGGTGATGTACAAGAGCCGCAGGCTGGGATACTGCTGCTGCACATAATGGCCGATGGCGTGCATGAGGTGGGTCTTGCCCAACCCGACACCGCCGTATATGAACAAGGGATTGTAGGCCTCGGCGGGAGCCTCCGCCACCGCCAGGGAGGCGGCATGGGCAAACCTGTTGCCGCTGCCCACCACAAAGGTGTCAAACGTATACTTGGGATTCAGTAATACCCCGGAGCCCTGCTGCGCGGGCGCTGTTTTCGCGGCCCGGCGGGCGGCGGATTCCTGGGGCGTGATGATTTCTATGGAAAGCGTGTGCCCCGCCGCCTGGCTGACCGCGTTGGCAATCAGCATGGCATAGCGGCTGGCGATCATCTGCTTCATGTAATCGGTGACCACCTCAATGTACAGGCAGTTGTCATCCAATTCCAGGGGTTTTAAGGAGCTGGCGACCCATGTCTTGTAGGAGACTTCATTCATCTCCTCTTGCAGATAGCGGCATGCCTTTTCCCACAACTCCGCTACGTTCATCCGCCGGCCCCCTTTGTATGCAGTCAAAATTTATGCAAAGAATTATACGCGCCCAAAACGCGAAGAAAAAGCGAAAAAATTCGCACGGGCGTACTTCACCCGTGTGCTGTGGAAAACTTTCTGTGGATAACCGGTTCCACCCTTCCGGCCGTTAACCTATAATACCAGATATGCCTCGCCTTTTCAAGGGTTGTACACAGATGCGGCTGTTGTATAGCCGTCCTTGTTGTTGATAACTTTTCGTCTACGGGTGGTGGTTGTCCAAGGCGTAAACCACAAGGCATGGCATGGGACGAACGTATTTTCGGATATTTGTCCGAAAATAATGCATGAATATGCAATATGGCGAAATTTGGAAACACAAATGAAACAGGATTTTTATAGGGTGTTTTTGAAATGGACAAGGATTTATGGGCGGCCGTGTAGAAAGAAGGGCTATCCTTCGCGCGAGGTGACTGTTAGGTGGCTGCCGTCATCCGTACCCCGGATGTCGCCCGGGCGCTGCATCCCTGGGTGGGTTCCTATCTGCTGGAAAGCACGGAGATGGCGGAAGAAACTGCCGACGTGCTGCGCAGCTATGCCCCATATAAGGAGGATTTGCAAAAGCTGTGCAAGCGGCTGGACAGCTTTTTGTTCATGTCCCTGCGCCGCTTTACCATGGGCACCATGCGGATTTTTCTGGACGACGGCTCCGAGGTGCGAATTCGCACCTCAGATTTTCCGCTGCTGACGGATGATGTGCTGGGCGTTCTTATGGAATCGCTGTCCCCCTATTCCGTCAATTTTGAGTTGCTCAAAAGCTATTCCCTGCAGCAGCCCAGCCTTAGCGCGCTGCGGGTGCTGTATACAAAGTACCGGGCTTTTCAAAGCCAGGAGGAGCTCTCCGCCATCGCCCGCATGGTGCGCACCTGCCATATAAGGGAACGGTATATGGCCTGGCTCCCGCCGGAAGACGGAAAGGGACTGATCGTGTAGACTCGCAGGATGCGGCATGCAGGCGGCCCGATGAAATGGCCCTGTCACATGCCCTGAGCCAATGGGGTAAAAAAGGAAATTGAAAAAATGCTTGCATTCCGGCCTTGAATCATGTAAAATGTGTTCGTTGTCCCGCCGGATACGCTGATATAGCTCAGCAGGTAGAGCACTTCCTTGGTAAGGAGTCGTCCGATCAAAAATATTGAATAAAATGGCGTAATTGTGGGTGTGCTTGTGTGATTACATGGGCGCATTTTTTCATGCTCAAATCAACAATTCCAAAGCATCAGCGGGGAGGGAATGGTTGTTAAATCCATTATCGATGTCAAGATATATGATACCGCTATGACAGAACTGATTACTACATGTCAATATTAGGTAGGCCTCACAGATCAACTCTATATCAGCTATTCAGGAGTGTTTTTACTGTATAGTGGTCTTTACAACGCAATCAGACCATTATATTCCGAATTCCGTGAAAATATGGTAAAGTAAACTGGGCGAAAAAATGGCTGGGACAAGAAATTTCATAACAATGTTTACACAATCGATCGGAATAGAGGAGCCATGGTATATAGATCGGGCTGAGTTTTCTCAAGCAGATCAGGCGGTGCATATCTATGTGAGGGTGAAGGAGACAGCAAAGTACTCGTACCCAATATGCGGAACAAACAGCGAACGGTATGAAAACGAGGACTAAGAGCGAACCTGGCGGCATGGGGGTGTAGTGTCTCCCGTGCTATGTGAATTGCCGCAGACCGCGGGGTGAAGTGCAAAGAACACGGTATATATGGAACTGGCCGACTATGTGCATTGGATCAATAGCATCCGTCTGCACAGTACGTAGGGTCACCTGGCTCCGCCGGGAGTCAAAAAAGCCTACACCCCATAATTTCTGTCCGATTAAGGGTTGACAATTCACAAATGCCTTCTCAGATTATGTGCTAGGGAGTGTCGCAAAATCCGTGTAAAAGGAAAACTTA
>JAEWNM010000289.1 GCA_023392755.1 Bacillota bacterium | reverse complement strand
GCCTTGCTGCCATCTCCCTGTTTAAGGAGCCGGCGGTGAAAAAAATGGCGGCCAGGACTGCCGCGGTTATGGGAAAATATTAAGGCATTAAGCTTTAATAAATATTATGATCAAGTTATCAGGGGGAGAATGTTATGAAAAATCTGTCGATCACCAAAAAATTGCTGCTGATCAATACACCCGCAATGGTGGTGCTCATCATTCTCTCCCTGATATTAATCTTTAATATGGAATCTGTTACGACAAACACCGAAAAAACGCTGTATGACGATTTATTTATCCCGTCAACCGCCTTGCTCAATGCCGACAGGGATTTTTGCCAGGCATATGTCGCGGAAAGCCAGCTATTGCTCTTAAGGCTTCAGAATACCAGCGTAAAGCGCACAAAAACATTGGAAAGCATCATTTCCAAATTTTCGAAAAACGCACAGGGCGAGATAGCTCTTTTGCAGACGCCGCAGTCAGGCTCAAGCCCTTCTGAAGCCCTGGCCGGGATCGTCACCGGGTTTGTGACAGATGCAGAAAGCGAAATTGCGCGTTTAAAGGGGCAGGACGTTTCAGGGCAGACCAAAGCGCTGGAAAGCCTTGTAAAAGACTTTTCAAAAAGCGCGGAGGGTGAGCTTGCATCAATGCAAACCCAGCAAACCGGCCCAAGGCAATCAGAGGCGTTGGAAGGCCTTGTAACCGGTTTTTTGGAAAGCGCCGACAAAGAGATAGCGAATCTGCATGCCCAGGCGTCCGGCGCAATGCAGCTGCAAACGCTGGAGACACTGGCCACCGAGTTTTCTGAAAACGCGGGGCTGGTGCAAACGCGCATAGGCGACACCATGGCGCTGATACAGGCCAATACGGAGCTGTATCAAAATTATCGGCATCCTACGGCGGGTGTCACACTGGAGCAGCTTCAAAGCGATTTTGTAAAGACCTTTAACGAATGGTACACCACAAGCGCCATGGCCGGTGACGCAGGCAATACGGAAAAGCATCTTGCCTCCTTCAACACGGCCAGGGGCTTTATCAATCAAATGATTGAAGTGCTTGAGGCGTATGCCCAAAGCAGCAGAACGGCTATCCGCAGCCAGATTACAGATACGAAGGTCATATCCATTGCGGCCGTGGCTGTCATCTCCATTTTGCTGACCGCGCTGGCCGTATTCCTGATTCACTATATCAAGAAAAACCTCCTATACATAACCGGCATCAGCAAGAGAATTGCCCAGGGTGAACTGACGCTTGCCATCGATGAGAAGAAATTCACCAAAGATGAAATCGGTCAGCTTTCCTATGCCATGGGGCAGATACTGGCACGGCTCGGCGAATACCATAACTACATCGGCGAAACCGTGTCTGTGCTGGAAACCATGAAGCAGGGGGATATGACGATACGGCTGACCCATGCGTATGAAGGGGAGTTTGCTTCCATCAAGGCCGCGCTGCTTGGCATTTCATCCTCCCTGAGCCAGACGCTGACAACCATCAATACTGCCGCCGAGCAGGTTTCCACCGGCGCCGCCCAGGTGGCCAGCGGTGCCCAGGCGCTGGCGACGGGTTCTACGGAGCAGTCCTCCTCCATCGAGCAGCTGAACGCGGCCATTGCAAAAATCGCCGAACAGGCGGATGAGAATTCGGCCAACGTCAAGGGTGCGACACAGCATGTCGAGCAGGCCGTTTTGCATGTCAGGGATGGCAGCGGGCAAATGGTGAAGCTGACAGAAGCAATGGCGAATATCGGTTCCGCGTCCAGCCAGATCGCCAACATCACCAAGGTGATTGAAGATATCGCCTTCCAGACCAATATTCTTGCCTTAAACGCCGCCATTGAGGCGGCCCGCGCCGGGAATGCCGGCAAAGGCTTTGCCGTCGTGGCCGATGAGGTGCGCAACCTGGCCGCCAAATCGGCGGAAGCGGCCAAGCAAACAGCCGAGCTGATACAGCGCTCCACCTTGACCATGGCGGAAGGCACGCAGATTGCCGCTCAAAGCGCGCAAATTCTCAAGCGTGTCGAGGAAAAGGCCAATCTGGTCAACGAAAGCATCGTCATGATCGATGCGGCATCCGCCGACCAGGCCGCCGCCATCGAGCAGGTCAAGCAAGGGCTTGCCCAGGTATCCTCCGTCGTGCAGACCAACGCCGCCACCGCGGAAGAAAACTCCGCCACAAGCGAGGAGATGTCCGCCCAGGCTGCCGCACTGCGGGAGGAAGTTGGCAAGTTCATACTTGTTTCCATTAGCGAACAGGATGACATCGATACCATTTCCCTGCTTCAAAAGATGGCTGCGCAGAGTGAGGCTGACGAATCAGGCTCTTGTGCGGTAACGGACTAACATCAAGGAAAGCGCCCGGCACCGGCACACCATAGCGTGAGCCTTATTTACCCTGCACGTTTTCCCGCATGCTTTTGTGCAAAAGCGTCCTATACGCTTTTCATATGAAAGGAGAATTACTTTGAGTCAGATACCTTTTTTCAAGAAAATCAGTTTTAAGCTCGCGCTGTTCTTCGCATGCGGTGTCCTCCTCGTTGGGGTGGTTTCGGTTGCCTATATGTCCGGCAGCAATCGTGGCGTTATCAATCAAATCAATATGGATCGCAGCCATATGGCACTTAGAACACTCAATGCCATCCTGGCGGATTACCGGAACGATACCACCATTGCATCGGAAAGCCTGGCCTCCGACGACGCCCTCATCCTGGCATTGGAAAGCGGCGACGCATCGGCCGTTCAGGCGGCGGCCAGGCAGGCGGCCGGCGACATGGGGCTGAACATTGGCAGCATCACCGTGACCGATGCGCGCGGGAAGGTAGTAGTGCGCACCCACAGCGATAAGATCGGGGATTCCGCCATAGGCCAACTGGATATTTCGCAGGCGCTTGGCGGAAGCGCTTCAACACACACGGTCCTTGACAGCGTGGCCGGGCTCAGCATTCTAACCGGCGCGCCGATTAAAAACGCGGGCGGTATGATCATTGGCGCAGTTTCGGCGGGCATGTCCCTTGTGAACCCGGCTTTCGTGGATGAGCTTAAAAGCATGACGGGAAATGAATTTACTGTCTTTGTCGGGGATGTGCGCGCGAATACCACAATCATGCAAAATGGGCAGCGCGTGGTGGGGACCAAGCTGGATGGGCGGATTGCAAAGCTTGTTCTTGAGGAGCGCTCCGCCTACACGGGTGAGGCGGATATACTCGGCGCTCCCTATGCCACCGCTTATGAGCCGATTCTGGATACAAACGGCAACGCTATCGGCGTCTTTTTCGCGGGCGTACCCATCGCGGGTATCAACGCATTATGGCAATCCACCATCTTTACTTCAATCCTTATCGAACTGGGGCTGGTAGTGTCGGTGCTGGCCGTTCTGCTCCTCTATGTACGCCGTACAATTGCCAGGCCGCTTGCCGATATGTCCTCAATAGCCGGGGAGTTGGCGCGCGGCAACCTGAATCTTCAAATACGGCAAACATCCGCGGATGAAATTGGCCTGCTGGCCAATGCGCTGGGTACAACCGCATCATCACTGAAAAACTACATACGCGATATCTCGGATAAGCTTGGCCAGATGTCCCGGGGCGACATGCGCGTGAAGGTGGATATGGAGTATATCGGCGACTTCGCTGCTATCAGGAAGTCGATGGAAAACATAGCATCCACGCTGAATCAGGCGCTATTGTCTATCAACACCGCCGCCGAGCAGGTTTCCACCGGCGCCTCCCAGGTAGCCAGCGGTGCCCAGGCGCTGGCAACGGGGTCCACGGAACAGGCTTCCTCCATTGAGCAGCTAAACGCTTCCATCGCAAAAATCGCCGGTCAGGCGGGGGAGAATTCTGCCAGCGTCAAGGGTGCGACACAGCATGTTGAGCAAGCTGTTTTGCATGTCAGGGACGGCAGCGGGCAGATGGTGAAGCTGACTGAGGCGATGTCGAACATCGGCTCCGCGTCCAGCCAGATTGCCAACATCACCAAGGTGATTGAGGATATCGCCTTCCAGACCAATATTCTTGCCTTAAACGCAGCTATCGAGGCGGCCCGAGCCGGGAACGCCGGCAAAGGCTTTGCCGTTGTGGCCGATGAGGTGCGCAACCTGGCCGCCAAATCGGCGGAAGCGGCAAAGCAAACGGCCGAACTGATACAGCACTCCACCAAAACCGTGGAGGAAGGCACACAGATTGCCGCGCAGAGCGCGCAGATTCTCAAGCTCGTCGAGGAGAAGGCCAATCTGGTCAACGCTAGCATCATCATGATCGACAATGCCTCCGCCGATCAGGCTGCCGCCATAGAGCAGATTAAGCAGGGGCTTGCCCAGGTATCTTCCGTCGTGCAGAACAACGCCGCCACCGCGGAAGAAAACTCCGCCACAAGCGAGGAGATGTCCGCCCAGGCCGCCGCGTTGCAGGATGAGGTTGGAAAGTTCGAATTGCTTTGCGATAACGGGCACAACGATCCGACAGCCATATCTCTGCTCAGGGCGATGAAATAAAAGGACGGGACAGCGCTTAATTCGCCCGCTTCTTTGATGAAATATGAAATAAGCGGGATTGATTGATCGTGTGAAAATGGCTATTGCCATATGGAACAAGACGATTTAAGGGGGAGTACAACAATGACGATAATGAAAAAGCAAAACACATCCGGCGGATCATTCCAGGCGAAGGCGGTTGCATTCAAAAACAGCCTGACCTTCCGGATGCTGCTTCAGCTTCTCGTCATGATTGCTGTTGTTCTGACCGGGATATTGGTGGTTCTTTGGCTGCAGCTCACCAATTTGGTGTCGGGCAATGTAGAAAAGGAGATCACATCGCTCGCACAGAAGAACGCGAGCCTTGCAACGGAGTATTTCAACACCATGCAGACGCAGTCGTCCCTGCTTGCCTCCACCATGGCGCAGCTTGACAGCGTTGTAATGATACAGGATGAGAAGAAGGCGCTGATTCAAAGGCTGATGGGCGGCGTGATGACAGACGAGCGCATTTTCGGCGTGTATGCCGCCTGGGAGCCGAATTTCGCTTTCCCGAACACGCCCGACGGCTTGTCGTTTTATACCTACCGCGAGGGGTCAAGCCTGAAAACGGATATTCAAAACGATTATGCCGTTTACAGCGTTGCCGACTATTATGCCGCTTCGAAAAAGAACAAGGCACCGCATATTACCGAACCATTCCCTTACGAGCTGCCAAGCGGTGAAACGATATGGCTGGTCACCGTCAGCAGTCCCATTATGACTCCGACCAACGTGTTTCTGGGTGTGGCGACATGCGACGTCATGGCCGAAACCATCAACGCGCTGGACTACAGCCTGGGTGGATATTCAAAGGCTTACAGCTACATGCTGTCCCATGGCGGCACCTATTTGACGAACTCCCGGGACAAGAGCCTTATGGGCAGCGCTTTTGGGGAAAACCTGAAGGATCAGAAAGGGAAGTCGGATGTTTTGTCCATGACCGCTGCGGGTGAGGCAAAGCTTTGGGAGCAAATGGACGATGCCTTGGGCGAGGATGCCTTTATCGTACAGACGCCGATCCGTGTCAGCGGCATTGCTGAACCGCTTTCCAGCTCTTTTGTCGTATCAAAATCGGAAGCCCTTGCACAGGCCAACGATATCGTGCTCGTTGTGCTGCTCCTCAGTGTTTTGCAGCTGGTTGTCATCGGGACGGGCGTTATTTTGATCCTTCGCAAATCCATGCGCCCGATGCAGGCGATTATCAGGGCTGCCGAGGATATGGAGCGCGGTGAACTGGATATGGAGATCGATGTTGCCGCAAAGGATGAGTTCGGCCATCTGGCGCGGGTCTTCAAAAAAACCGCGAACGTGCTCAAGGATTATGTTGGGGAAATATCCTCCGTGCTGGGGCTGATGGCAAAGGGCAACCTGTGCGTTGCCATTGAAAATGATTATGTGGGTGATTTCGCCCCCATCAAGGCTGCGCTCCTTGACATTTCCTCCTCTTTGAACAATACCTTGACAACCATCAATACCGCCGCCGAGCAGGTATCAACCGGCGCCGCCCAGGTAGCCAGCGGGGCCCAGGCCTTGGCCACCGGCTCAACGGAACAGGCGTCCTCCATTGAGCAGCTGAGTGCATCCATTGCCAAGATAGCCGAGCAGGCGGCGGAGAATTCTGCCAACGTACAGGTGGCTACGCAGTTTGTGGAGCAGGCCAGCACCTTTGTCAGGGACGGAAGCGAGCGCATGGAGCAGCTTACCGGGGCGATGACCAACATCGGTACAGCGTCCAGCCAGATTGCCAATATCACAAAGGTAATTGAGGACATCGCGTTCCAGACGAACATTCTCGCGCTGAACGCCGCCATCGAAGCGGCCCGGGCCGGAAACGCAGGCAAAGGCTTTGCCGTTGTGGCGGATGAGGTGCGCAACCTGGCCGCCAAATCGGCGGAGGCTGCAAAGAAGACGGCTGATCTGATCCAGAACTCGACACAGACCGTGGCCGAGGGCACGCAAATCGCGGCGCAAACTGCTCAAATCCTTAAAAATGTCGAGCAGAAAGACGGTATGGTCAATGATAGCATCGTAAAGATACATCAAGCATCCTCCGAACAGGCTGTCGCCATCGAGCAGGTCAGGCAGGGCCTTTCCCAGGTATCCTCCGTCGTGCAGACAAACGCCGCCACCGCGGAAGAAAACTCCGCCACAAGTGAGGAGATGTCTGCTCAGGCTGCCACATTGCGGGAGCAGGTCGGAAAATTCAAGCTGGATTCCAGCTATGAGCAGGACAGCTTTGCGGCCATATCGCTGCTCAATAACACAAAAAAAGCAGACAAAGCAGCTCTTAATACCAATACTGCTTTGGGAAAGTATTGAGGAACCGTTCATGAATCATCCTGTGGAGAGCAAGATATTGCTGGAATCCGGAACGAACAAGCTGGGGCTTTTAGAGTTTTGCGTCGGCGGCAACAGCTATGGCATCAACGTGGCAAAGGTGCGTGAGCTCCTTCAATTCCGGCCTGTCCAGCCCATGCCCCATGCCCAGGCTTGTGTGGAAGGCGTCATTTGCCCGCGCAACGAGCTGCTGACCGTGATCGATCTGGCCGCTTACCTGAATCATCCCGCTTCCGGGCACCTGGACCAGGATATTTTGGTTATCACCGAATTCAACCGGACTGACATAGCCTTTCATGTACATCAGGTGGTGGGGATCCACTGGATTTCGTGGGAAGCGATTGAAAAGCCGAATTCGGCGATTTTCGGGGGCGATGACGGCGTGGTGACGGGCATTGCCAAGCTGAACAACCATCTGATATCCATATTGGATTTTGAAAAAATCCTGGGCGATGTCAACCCGGGAACAAGTGTAGCGGCGGACGCCGCCATGATTCGCAGCCCTGCCCAGTCGGATTCCACCCATCATATTCTGGTGGTGGAAGACTCCATGATGCTGCGCAAAATGATTTCGGATGCGTTGCAAAAGGCCGGCTACATGAATCTGACCATGAAGGAAAACGGGCTGGATGCCTGGGAATACCTCCAGGGGCTGAAAGAGGAAAACGGTCCGGTAGAGCGGCAGGTAAGCTGCGTGATCACGGATATTGAAATGCCCAAAATGGACGGGTATCACCTGACCAAGCGGATCAAGGAAAGCAAAATCCTCTCAAAGATACCGGTTGTTATTTTCTCATCCCTGATATCGGACGAAATGGTGCTCAAGGGGGAAGAGGTGGGGGCGGACTTGCAGTTGTCAAAACCCCAAATCCATCTCCTGGTAAGCAAGCTCGGCAAATTGATACAGTAAGCGCGATATGTGCGGCTTACTCTTCCTATTACTTTTTCGCAGCCTTCTTGCAGATGCACAATTATTCCGCAAAGAGAAGTGACATGCGGGAATTAACCTTTTACTTATTCTTATTTGAATGGCTTTATTATTAATAGTATAATTGCCAACGCAAAAGAGAATATGGAAGGGTGACGGTCATGCAGTCCCTACAAAAGAAACTGAGCCTGTTCATCTCCTCACTGATACTTGTGACTTCTGTTATCATTACAGGCTTTGTGCTGTTGATCTTCTACAGAAACATGGTTGCACAGCTTAACGAGAATGTGAGCGCTTTGGCTTCTTCGTACAGCCGCGCCGTGCACAATCAAATCCAGGGCTTTAAGAAGGAGCTGGAGCTGGCTTCATCTC
>JAEWNM010000284.1 GCA_023392755.1 Bacillota bacterium | reverse complement strand
GATTCTAGATCGCAAACCAGCGACATGTGCGGTGAGTGAGGTGAGCGCTGCCAGTGGCAGCAAAGGGCGAACCGAACGAATCAACCGAAACAAGCGGCTGTAAGCCGCGCCGATTGAGGTTGCGGAGGTTTGCGTGGGAATTTTGAAAAAATTCCTTCCTTACCCGAGCAAACGGCCGCAAAAGGCGTAGCCTTTTGCAGTGCAGCGAGGGAAAAACTCAACAAAGTGGCGACAGCCACTTTGTTGACACACTGAGTGCGCGATTGCCCATTGTTATTCGTCCCGTGCCTTGAGACCTTCCACTATGTCCAGGCTGTCTATGCGGCGCGCGCTGACCAAAGCCATGAAGGCTGCCATGGCGGCCGCCATAGCTCCCGCGTATACATAGCTTTGCGGATATATTGCTGTCAGTATCACGAAATTGCTTCCCGAAAATTCAGTCTTCACAATGCCAAGTATCCCGTGGCCCAGCAAAAACCCGGCAGGTATTGCCAGTAGAAGCTGCAGCGCGGTTTCCTTGACATGGGAGAGCATGATGCTTTTCAGGGGATACCCCATAACCCCCATAAACATATATTCGTATTCCCGCGAGGAGAGATTCATCAGCCCTACCGAATAAAGAACGGTAAGCCCCAAGATCACCGCGCATGCGAGCATGAACCAGATCAGCGTGTTCAGGCTTTTCATGATGGATGTAAAGCCAGCTCTGTCCTGTTCCAAGGTGGCATATTCAAAGCCGTGCTGGCGGCTCAAGTCCGCAAGACCCGTCAGGTCTCCCGTTTTTGCATACATGACGTTATAGACGGAAGGAAAACCGGGGAACACATCCTTTACATAGCCGTAGCTTGTATACAGGGCAAGCCCGAAGCTTTGCTCCGACAGCCCTGCAATTTTTACGTCTGTATCATTGATGCGCAACGTGCCGCCTATGCGCGCACCCCACTGCCCCGCGTAATATTCGGGCAGTATGATGCCATCCTTCATTACGCTCGTTTCAATACGCTGCATGTCGAAATCATTTTCCACAACAATCAGCCGGCAGGCCTCGCCGTTGATCTTAACCGGCATGGCGAGAGCCTTGTTTACCCTGTCCAACCGCTTGGCGGCCGGATGCTCTATGTTGAGGGGAATCGGGTCGAATTCCAACAAAACGTCATAGTGTGCAAAATTTTCAAAATATGCCCGCTCCGTATACTCTACGGAGTTAAAAAACCCAAACGCGAAGGTCAATAATGCACAGGAGCCGCACATACCCAGCGCTGCGGCCCAAAACCGCCCTTTGTTTCGCAAGGCGCTCTTGAGGCTGTACCTGGTGTTAAAAGACAGCCTGCTCCACAGAAACGGCATCCTTTCCAATAAGAGCCGTTTTCCTCCCGCAGGCATCCTGCCACGCATCAATTCCGACGGCAGGGGTTTCATTACGCTTGATACACTGACAAGGGCTGACAATGCGCAAACCGTCACACAAACCAAAACAGCGCCCGCCCACAGCCCGGGATAAAATGTAAACGCCAGATTTGGCACCTCAAACATAACCGAGAAAAGCCCGATGATCGTATTGCACAGCAGCATGGCAGCAATCAGGCCCAGCACCGCGCCGGCAATCGCCGTCAGCCCGGTCTGAATGATATAGATGTACAATATCTTGCTGCCGGCGACGCCCAGCGCTTTGTAAACACCGATTTGGCGCCGTTCTTTCGCAATGGTTCTTTTGAGCATGATATAGATAACCGTTACGATCAGCAGCGCAAAGACCAACGGGAAAATATACGCAAACGTACGTATCTGATCCAAATCTTCACGGTACAGGTTATAGTTGGGCTGGTCTGCTTTCAGTACGGTTCTGTCCGCACCAATCCGCATACCCGCCGTCTCGGCCAACCCCGCATCCATACGGCCTGCAGCCACAATCTCATTATCGGGCGCGTCAAAAAATGCGGGGTTCACAAAAACAACGCCGAAGCGATCGCTTCCGGCCATCAGCGCCCGCTCATTCTGAACCAGATACACATATTCTGCAGAGGCGGCAATGCCCGACACACGCAGCTCTTTTCCATCCAACGTCAGCACATCGCCCGGCTTTATGTCCCTCGCCTGCGCATGTTTTTTATTAAGCAGGCATTCGCCGTTTGATTGGGGAAAGCTGCCCTCATACAGATAGGGCGTATTGATTTTATCGGTTATGGAAATAGCCCTGAGCGTTATGTCGCCATCCTGATAATCCTGAACACGCCGCCCCTGCGCCGCGTCAATACCATCCTGCGCAAGTATGGCCTCCACATCACTTTTATCAAAGCTGCCGTAGAACGTGATATCGGCATATTGCTGCGATGCAAACAGCTGTTCCGCGTTCTGCTCATAGCTTAAATAAATCGTATACAGTGTGACAAAGAAAGCGACGCCTATCAGAACCAACAGCCCCATGCCCAAAAGCTGCGGCAAATGCCCCCGCATTTTTCTTATGGACAGCGTGACGATTGTTTTTTCCATTACCATTCCACCTCGCTTGGCGATAGGGGCGTGCTGTTTTCCGTCACGCCAATGATTTCTCCGCTCCCCAGGCGGATTACCATATCGGCAATCTTTGCAATTTCCTGGCTGTGGGTAATAAGAAGAATGGATGTGCCCTGCTCCTTGTGAATCTGCCGAAGCACCTTTAAGACCATAACCCCCGTCTTGTAGTCCAGCGCGCCCGTGGGTTCATCGCATAACAGCACCTTTGGCTGTTTCGCGATTGCACGGGCAATGGAAACCCGCTGCTGTTCCCCGCCTGATAGCTGGGCAGGGAAATGCGCGGAACGCTCTGCAAGCCCAACATGCTCCAATGCCCGTATGGCCTCCCGGCGCGGCAAGCCGGCCAGTTCCGTGGAAAACTCCACATTCTCCGCCGCCGTTAAATCAGGCAGCAGGTTATAGCTTTGAAACACAAAGCCGATGGTCGTTTTCCTGAACTGCATCATTTGTTTTTTGGTGTATGCCGTTATATCCTTTTCATGAAAAAGGATTCTGCCGCTTGTGGGGCGGTCCATGCAGCCAAGCATATTCAAAAGCGTTGATTTGCCTGAGCCGCTGGCACCCAGCACAACGGTAAATTTGCCTGCCGGTATTTCGAGGCTTACCTCCTTGAGCGCCCGCACTCTGGAATCGCCTTCCCCGTAATCCTTGCATAACCCATCCATCCGGTACATGCTCATGACGCACCTCCAAAGACATAAACGATCAGCCCGTTCAGCAAGGCCTCAAACGTGTCATCCATGCAGTCCCTTTCCATCAGGCTGGTATTGGCAATGCCAAAATACATGGCGTGCAGATAGTTGTGAATGACGCCTGGCTTTATCCGCCGCGTATCAATGCCATACATTTGCAAAAGCTTTTCATAGGCAGCGTGCTCCATCTCCATCAGGGCGTCCACTTCCTCCTGCGAATCCTTCTGCATGCTGAAAATCAGTTCATCAATCTCTTCGTGATACTTGAATATGGACAGATATTCAGGCGACTTGAAACAGAGCCGGATATATTCCCTGACACGTTCTTTCAATGGCATGCAGCCAGGCTGTGCAAGAGCTGTGCCCGCATTTTCAAAAAGCTCCCTGTGAAAGCGCACAATCAATTCAAAGAACAGGGCTTCCTTTGATTTGAAGTGCTGATAGAAAGAACCTTTGGCCATGTTCGCTGCATTTGTAATATCCTCAATACTTGTTTTGTGCACGCCGTGTACAGCAAAAAGCTCCCTTCCCTTTGCAAGCAGCTTTTCCCTTTGCATTGCTTTATCCTGCTCTGTCAGAATTTTGGGCGACATGATACCGCCTCCTTAAAATGACTAAAATAACCAAAACGGTCAATGAAGTCATTTTATGATATTGACATCATTTTGTCAACCCAATATTCACCAATTGTTTGCGGAGCGCGTATGCTTGTCTCCATCAAAGTACAGGCCACGAAAGCGCCTGGGCAATGCCGCGGCATCGCCCAAGTTGGCCGGCCCGGCAACGGCAAGCAAAACAAAGGGCTTCCCGCTCCGACAAGCGAGACAGCCCAATAACTCTATGTACTTGTGTTTTGGTCCATAAAGCGTATGAGTGGCTTGTGAAGCATGCGGATCAATTATGATCCGCGGGGCAGAAGCCGGCTGTTTGTGAACACCATAGCGGCAATTGATTCCTATAACTTGTTTATTGGAAAAAATAGAAAACCTTGCCCGTCTATGGGATTAGTATATTCATGAACGGCGCCGGCCAGCTCCATATTGTTTTCTTTCAGATACGCCAAAACCTCAGCGAATATGTTCTGCCCTTCGTTCTTTGCGCAAACATACGCATACGACGGAATCGTCCATTTCACCCAGCCCAAAGGGGCCTGTACATTTTCCATAGCCTCAACGCCCGCCAGGTAAAGCCCTTTTGTGAATTGATCGCTCCAGGGCTTGAAGGAGCGGGACAAGTCGGACATCACACCCCATATCCCAGCTAAATTACCATTTTCATCTTTTTTCGCCAGGGCGGTTACTTCGCCGAAATGGGCATTTGCGTCCGCCCATAGCTTTTGAATAAAGCCGTCGCCGTCATTTGTTGAGCCTTCTTTGCCAATGACCGAAAACGATTCTTTTATGTACGTCTTTATTTCCAATTCCTTCATCCCCTTGCTGGAAAATATACGCTAAATATATCACAGATATTGGGAAAACGCAAAATGCAGTGTGCATCATGCAGACACCGCGAAAATCGGCTCTATGTACATTTATGAGAAGCGGCTGATCTGCCGGCCGGAAGCAGGTGGCAGGAAATGATCTCCGCAACGCTTTGTGGCGGGTATCGTCCGTGCTGGCGAGGCTGATACCCGTCCTGCACAACGCAGCGAAGCCGTATGCCGGAAACGGGGCAGTCACGGAGCGCCCCACGGCGGCACCACGCGGGTATGCCCAGGTGCTGGCGAAGCTGCCCAAGGGCGCCGAGCTGGCCGTGTACAAGGATGGCCAGGTGGTAGCCGATTGGCTCAAGGTCTACTATGCCGGTGGCGTAACCTATGTCATGAAGAAGTATGTCAACGTGGGCGCTGCGCTGCCTGTGGAGCTGCCTGTAAAAGAACCTGCGGACCCACCCACAAAGCCGCCCGCAACGCTGCGGACGCTGCGCTATACGCCTGGCCTGCCTTTGATGCGGGGTGACGATGTGGCGCTGGCACAGGCACGCCTGGAGGCCCTGGGGCACAGCCTGGGCGCTGCCGGTGTGGATGGGGTCTATGGCCCCAAGACCAAGGCGGCTGTGCTGGCCTTCCAGCTGGACGCCTTTCCTGCCCAGCCCAAGGAATGAGACGGTGTCGTGGGCACCAAGACCTGGGGGAAGCTCAAATGATCTATACAAAGGAGGACCTTCAAATGGAGCAGACACGGGACAAGGTGGTAAAGGCAGGCATGGCCCTGGGCGGCGCTATCGCCGGGGCTTTTGGAGGGTGGACGGTGCAGCTATCCGTGCTGGTGTACTTCATGCTGGTTGATTACGGGACAGGCTTATTGGTAGCCTGGATGGGCAAATCGACCAAAAGCGAGACCGGCGGCCCCTCCAGCCGGATCAGCTTCCAGGGCATCCTGAAAAAGCTGTTTATGCTGGGCCTAGTGTTTGCTGCAGCACAGGTAGACCAGGCCATGGGCGCTGGGACCTATATCGTCCGGGACGCTGCAGTGTGGTTCTACCTGGCAAACGAGGGCCTGTCCATCCTGGAGAATATGACCCTGGCGGGGGTGCCTTTTCCTAAACGCATTAAGGACTTGCTGGGGCAAATCAAGGAGGAGAACGATTCTGATTCCGGCACAACCGAATAACGATGCAATACCTTCTGCCGCCTGGTTTTTGTACTGGGCGGCAGATTTTTAGGATGATAAAGAAGAGCCGAAATGGTAGTCATAAACTTGGCAGGCCTTAGCTTTACAGAGAGGCGAAATATGATTTATCCAGATACCACTGCGCATTATTCCGAACGATATACAAAAATCGATGGGCGTTCGAAACCATTTAATCCTAATCGGCATATTAATATATAGGCGTTGCCACATTTTGCATTTTTGCTAACCTTGATATAGCCCAAGAAATGAAATGCAAAAGTAGAAAACCCCAAGCAATGCTTTTCTCATGAAACGTGTTCCTGGGTCGGATGTGATTTGCAGCGCATATCGGGTGGCAGATGTTTTGCCATATATGAAATCGTGGCACAGCCAGATAATTAAAACGAGGGATGAAAATGAGTAATACAGCTTTGCAGATAGAGCGAACTATTGCCGGTTCTGTAGCTGTTGGGGGTAATGTGATATTCAATTCAATTGTATTCACTGCCGGAAACATCACTTATAACAGCCTTACAGGCGTGATCACATTCAATGAACCGGGCCGCTATGTACTGGATTGGTGGGTGGCTACCCAAACCGCTCCGACCACCTCGGGCGTCGTTTTTGCTCTGTCCTCATCCCAGGCAGATTTCCTGGAAGGTAATTCACCCATCAAGTCTGGTGAGGTAGTGGGCATCGGAATCGTTAATGTGGTAGCTGCCCCGGTAACTGTTTCTTTGTTAAACGCCAGTGGCAGCACTGTTTATTATTTCACTAAAGTTCCAGTAACCGCGACCCTTGTGATAGTAGAAGATGATATTGTTGGTCCTACCGGCGAAACAGGCCCCACTGGTCCTACCGGTCCGACAGGCCCCACAGGCTCGACAGGCCCCACGGGTCCGACAGGAAGTAGCGGATTGATAGGTGATACGGGCCCAACCGGTGATACTGGCCCAACAGGCGACACGGGTCCCACCGGTGATACCGG
>JAEWNM010000229.1 GCA_023392755.1 Bacillota bacterium | reverse complement strand
TTTGGGCATACCCACCGCGCTTTTTGCCAGGAGAAGGATGGTATCCTGTTATTCAATCCCGGCTCGGTGACGCTGCCGGTGGGGTCGGGCCCTACGGGCTCGACGAGGAGGCCGTCGTTTCTGCGGAGGGAGCATGGCTGCTATTGACCCATGGCCACCGCCAGCGGGTGAAGCTTACCCATTGGCTGCTTGCCAGCGACGCGCGGGACAGGCGCTGCCGGGCTGCCTTGTTTGGGCATACCCACCGCGCTTTTTGCCAGGAGAAGGATGGTATCCTGTTATTCAATCCCGGCTCGGTGACGCTGCCGGTGGGGTCGGGCCCTACGGCGGGGATTTTGGAGATTGATCAGACGGGTACGATCAAGCCGCAGATCGTGCATTTGAGAACCTATCTGTAACGAAAGACAGGGCGGGTACAATTTTGTTCCGCCACAATGATGCCTTTTCTATTTGCCATACTGGTTTAGCTGCCAGGGTAAAATTTTATTCGGGACGGATTTGCCAATGAAGGGATGTATGCACATGAAAATAATTGTGGCTGCCGCACTATGCACCGTCATGCTGCTTTCCGCTTGCGCTCATGCCGAGGTTGCCTATGATGTCTGAGAATTGGAAGTAGTGGACATCGTGATTACCAAGGGAGAGCAAACCATAAGCCTTCATCCGACGATTGCTGCGTATGCCGGCATGGATGAAAGTTGTGATCATGGGTGGGTTTGTCGGGAGAAGGATTTACCGTGGAACGCTTGGGGGAAAGGGCTTATAGCATTCATATAGTTGCACAGGGGTATGACATACAATGCAAGCTGCAATGGTCACGCAGTGACGGCACACAAGAACCATTCGATTTTTCGGGCAAGAACATGGTGCGGTTCATTCCGAAGGATGGAATCATCATTGGTAGTGATATTGGTGCTGCGCTTCAAACGGGTTTGATGCAGTTGATGGCAGATGAAACGGTGGCGGAATTGATGGCGAGTATGGCGCCAGAAATGTTGGAGCAGCAGTAAAGGAGACTGTCATTTCGCCCGATGCAAGTGTTATACCTCAACAAAAAAACAAGACCAGAACAATTTTGGTGCTTGACAGAAAAAGCATGGTGTGCTTTAATACATCCATAAACCGCAGATGTGGAGATCAAACCGCAGGCGCACTTTCAGAGAGTCGGGGCAGGTGGAAGCCCGGCAGAAGGCGGGGCGGCAAATGGACCACGGAGGGCGCGGGGAAAGGCGCAAGCCGAGTATTCCGCGACGCAGCTCCAGCGTGAAAAGGAGAGGGGTGTGTCGGCACCCTAGTAAGCCGGGCGGCCTAGCCGTCAAGCAAGGTGGTACCGCAGATGTATGACATCTGTCCTTGATCAGGACAGGTGTTTTTTTATTAGGCGGAACACAAACCCGGCGCTGGCAGCGACTTTTCCGACATGGCAGCCTTGGAAACAAAAAAATGATCGGAAGGGGAATCACCATGAAAAAAGTTTTCGCTCTTGCCATCGCCCTGGTTCTTGTTTGCCTCTGCTTATCTTCCGCCCTGGCGGAAGAGCCTCTTAAGGTAGCCATCGTTCAGCTGGTGGAAAACGGCGCCTTCAAGGATATGCGGGAAGGCTTTATCGCCCGCATGCGGGAGCTTGGCTACACGGATGACAAAATGGTTTTTGTGGAAAAGAACGCTTCCGGGGACATGAGCAACCTGTATACCATCGCCCAGGGCGTTGTGGATGAGAAAGTGGACCTGATTGTTTCCATTGCCACCCCAGCGACCCAAGCGGTAGTGAATCTGGAAAGCGATATACCCGTATTCTTCATTTCTGTTGGCAACCCCCTGGGGGCAGGCGTCCTTACCGACATGCAAAAGCCCGACAGGAACGCCACCGGCGCATCCAACGCCATCCCTGTAGGCGAGCTGTTTAAGATGGCCGACCTGCTTACGCCGGCGGTCAAGGATTTCGGCCTCATTTACAGCACCAGCCAGGTGAATGCCGTCACCACCATCAATGAAACAAAAGCCTACCTGGACGCCAACGGGTACACCTATAAGGAAGCGGTCGTCACCGCCAGCGCCGAGGTGTACGAAGCGGCGCTGTCCCTTGTTGACCAGGGCGTGGACGGGTTCTTCGTCCCCAACGACAGCGTGGTTCAGGATGCCATGGAAGTCATCTCCCAGGTGGCAAAGGACGCGAAAATTCCGCTGTACGGTTCCTCCGCCGTCATGGTGAATTCCGGCGCCTTTGCCACCATTTCCATTAGCGATCCGGAGATTGGCGCCATTGTTGCCGATATGGCGCACAAGTATCTGACGGGCACCCCCGTTGCGGAGATTCCCGCTGTGGTGGTGGACACGTTCACCACCGTCATCAACACGACCACCGCGGCGGCGATTGGCGTGACCGTTCCGCAGAATGTGCTGGATGGCGCGGTCATTGTGGAATAACCATTAATTCGAGAGGAGGATTGCCTTGAACCAACTGATGGGAGCCGTTCACCAGGGGCTGCTGTACGCTGTGCTGGCGGTGGGCGTCTATGTTGCGTTTCGCATCCTCAACACACCGGATTTGACAACCGACGGAAGCTTTACCTTGGGGATGGCCGTATCGGCGGTATTGACCGCCGCCGGCCATCCCCTGCCCGGTTTGCTGGCCGCGCTGGCCGCAGGCATGGCGGCTGGGGCCGCCACAGGGCTTTTGCAGACCAAGGCGGGCATTTATCCGATTCTTGCAGGCATACTGGTGATGAGCGGCTTGTATTCCGTAAACCTGTTCATACTGGGCGGTACGCCCAATCTGGCGCTGCCCAAAACGCTGTTCAAGGAAGCTTATGGGCTGTTCCCGGGCATCGCCAAGGAAGGGCGCGATCTGGTGGCCGCCGGTGTGGCCTTGCTGTTCACGGCCGCGTGCGTTGGCTTTTTGGTTTGGTTTTTCAAGACCCATATGGGCCTTTGCATCAGGGCCACGGGCAGCAATGAAGACATGGTTCGCTCCTCATCCATCAACGCGGGCAGTATGAAGGTGCTGGCACTCTCCCTGGCAAACGGGCTGGTGGCGCTTTCGGGGGCCATGGTGGCGCAGCTTCAGGGCTATGCGGACGTGAATGCAGGCATCGGCATGGTGGTGGTGGGCATCGCCTCGGTGATCATCGGCGAAGTCGTCTTTGGGCGGCGCGGCATCACGGCAGGCCTTTTGTCCTGCGTGGCCGGCTCCTTCCTGTACCGGCTGATTCTTGCCCTCGCTTTCCGTTCCAGCATTTTACCTGCCTTTGCGTTCCGGCTGGTGGCGGCCATCATCGTGGGCGCCGCGCTTGCCATCCCCCATGTCCGCAAAAGCCTTCGCCGCCATATGCGCAAGAGGGAGGGGACAAAAGTTGCTGGACATTGAAAACCTTTCTCTTGTTTTCTCCAAAGGGACGGTGAACGAGCGCCGTGCGCTGAACGGCCTTTCCCTGCATCTTGACCGGGGCGAGTTCGTGACGGTGCTCGGCTCCAACGGGGCAGGGAAATCCACCCTGTTCAATGCCATCTGCGGCACCCACGACCCGGAGGCCGGAAGGATACTGCTGGAAGGCCGGGACATTACCTGGATGAAGGAGCACAGGCGGGCGCATATCATCGGCAGATTGTTTCAGGACCCCATGAAAGGCACCGCCCCGGATATGACCATTGAGGAAAACCTGGCCCTGGCTTATGCAAGGGGTTCCAGGGGGCCGTTTTCCCGGGCGGTTAAAAAAAGCGACCAGGCATTCTTCCGCGACAAGCTGGCGGCGTTTCATATGGGTCTGGAAAACAGGCTGAAAACCAAGGTGGGCCTTTTGTCCGGCGGACAAAGGCAGGCCATGACGCTGCTCATGGCTACCGTGTCCGCCCCCAAGCTGCTGCTGCTGGACGAGCACACGGCGGCGCTGGACCCCAACACGGCGGAAACGGTGCTGAACATCACCCGGGATATTGTTGCGCGGCAGGGGATCACCACCATGATGATTACCCATAATATGGTATCCGCCCTGGCGGTTGGCACACGCACCATTATGATGGATGCCGGCCGGATTATCCTGGACATCACGGGACAGGAACGGGCGGAAATAACGCTGGATGATTTGCTGGAGCGCTACGCTCAAAATAGCGGCGCGCGCCTTGATACCGACCGTGTTCTGCTGTCCATGAGAAAATAGCGCGCTATCCTTCAGTGCCCTTCCCGCATTTGTATGCATTGTGCGGGAAGGGTGCTTTTTCTTTTGGAAAAGTAGCCGGAAATGCAAAAAGTTCTTGACAATGCGCATTTCAGCCGTATAATACACGTATAATTATTCACAATCACGGAATGATTATGCTTCTTTAGGGAGGGTGCCGCATGACGAAAATATTCATCGACGGCCAGGAGGGCACCACGGGGCTGAATATTGCCCGGCGGCTGGCCGGGCGCCAGGACATTCATGTCATACCCATTGAGGACGCTCTGCGCAAGGATGCGCAGGAGCGAAGGCGTAAATTGCTGGAGGCGGATGTGGCCATCTTGTGCCTGCCTGACGAGGCGGCCAAGGAAACCGTACGTTTGGCGGAAGGGACGGGCGTACGCATTCTGGACGCTTCCACCGCCCACAGGGTGCAGGAAGGCTGGGCTTACGGCTTTCCCGAACTGTCTCCCGGCCACCGGGAAGCTGTACGCAAGGGAAGCCGGATATCCGTGCCGGGGTGCCATGCCAGCGGGTTTGCGGCCCTTGTATACCCCCTTGTTCAGGCGGGAGTGATGAGGCCGGACTACCCCATCGCGTGCCATTCGGTGACAGGCTATTCGGGCGGGGGCAAGAAGATGATCGCGGAATATGAAAGCGCTGACCGGTCCCAGGCCCTTGCAAGCCCCAGGCAGTACGGCCTTTCCCAAAGCCACAAGCACCTTCCGGAAATGCAAAAGGTGTGCGGCCTATCATACGCACCCATCTTCAGCCCCATCGTGGCGGATTTTTACAGTGGCATGGCGGTATCGGTGCCGCTGTACGCAAGGCTGCTTCAGGGCAACCCCACCCGGGCATCGGTACATGCAATGTACTGCGCTCATTATCAGGGTGAGAGGCTTGTCAGGGTGATGCCCCAGGGTGCCGAGGCGGGGCTGGGTGGTTTTCTGGCCGCAAATGCACCGGCAGGCAAGGACTATTTGGAAATTTTTGTTTCAGGGAACGACGACAGGCTGCTGCTCACCGCAAGGTTTGACAATTTGGGCAAAGGCGCCTCCGGGGCGGCGGTGCAGTGTCTGAACATTATGCTTGGGGCGGAGGAGTTTTCCGGCCTTTATTGTTAGGAGGATAAGGAATATGAAATGGATTACAGGCGGCGTATGCGCCGCCAAAGGATTTTTGGCATCGGGCATCCATTGCGGCATCCGAAAAAACAAAACGAAAAAAGACCTGGCGCTGATTGTAAGCGGAACAAGGGCGGCGGCGGCCTCCATATACACCGCCAATCTTGTCAAAGGCGCGCCCATTTACGTTACAAAAGACAATCTGGCCGACGGGTATGCCCAGGCCATCATCTGCAACAGCGGCAACGCCAACACCTGCAATGCGGACGGCATCGATATCGCCATGGGCATGTGTGATCTGGTGGCGAAGCATTTATCCGTTTCCGCTAACGATGTGATTGTGGCCTCCACCGGCGTCATCGGCCAGCCGCTGTCCCTTGCACCCATGGCCGAGCACATGGCTGCTTTGGCCGGCAGCCTGAGCATCCAAGGGGAACAGGCGGCTGCGGAGGCCATTATGACCACCGATACCATTAAAAAGGAGGCGGCGGTCGCTTTTGAGATCGGAGGCAAGACATGCCGCCTGGGGGGCATGGCCAAGGGGTCCGGCATGATCCACCCCAATATGGCCACCATGCTGGTTTTCCTGACCACCGACGCTGCCATTACGCCCCAAATGCTGCAAAAGGCGCTTGTTTTGGATACGCAGGATACCTTTCATATGGTCAGTGTGGACGGGGATACATCCACCAATGACATGGTGAGCATCCTGGCCAACGGCCAGGCTGGCAATGAGCCGATAGAAGGGGAAGGGGAAGCGTTTGAGGTTTTTTGCAAAGCGCTGAACGCCGTCACCTCCACGCTGTGCAAGGCCATCGCCAAGGATGGCGAAGGGGCCACAAAGCTGCTGTCGTGCATTGCCAAGGGTGCCGCCGCCAAAGAAATTGCCCGGAAGGTTGCCAAATCGGTCATCTGCTCAAGCCTTGTGAAATCAGCCATGTTTGGCGCGGACGCCAATTGGGGCCGGGTGCTGTGTGCCATTGGCTACAGCGGGGCGGCGGTGGATGTGTCAAAGATCGATGTGGCGTTTTCATCGCCGGTGGGGCTTGTTGCCGTATGCAAAAATGGCGCGGGCATCCCCTTTTGCGAGGATACAGCAAAGGATATACTCACCAAGGACGAAATAAATATCCTGGTCGATCTGAACGATGGCGATCAAACCGCCACCGCCTGGGGCTGCGATCTGACGTATGATTACGTGAAAATCAACGGCGATTACCGCACGTGAGGAAAGGAAAGGCAGTATGCATCTTGACAACGCCCAGCGGGCCCAGGTGCTGATTGAGGCCTTGCCCTACATTCAGCGCTATAACGGCAAGATCATTGTGGTCAAGTACGGCGGCAACGCCATGATCAACGAGGAACTGAAGCTTAACGTGATGAAGGACATCGTGATGCTGTCCCTGATTGGCGTCAAGGTGGTTCTGGTTCACGGCGGCGGGCCGGAGATTTCCCAAACGCTTTCCAAAATGGGCAAAAAGAGCGAGTTCGTGGACGGGCTTCGCGTTACCGATGCGGAAACGGCTGATGTGGTGCAGATGGTGCTGGCGGGGAAAATCAACAAAACGCTGGTGGCGCAGCTTGTGAATATCGGCGGCAATGCCATCGGCCTGTGCGGCATGGACGGCGGGCTTATAGAAGCGAAGATGCTGGACGAAAGGCTCGGGTATGTGGGGGAGATCACAAACGTAAACGCGCAGCCCATCCTTGACCTTTTGAGTATGGGCTATATCCCCGTTATCTCCACTGTTGGGTATGACAGGGAAGGCCATGTCTACAACATCAACGCCGATACAGCCGCCGCCAGCATCGCGGGGATGCTGAAAGCGGAAAGCATGATTTCCATGACGGATACGGTTGGCCTTCTAAGGGATAAGGATGATCCTGGAACACTTATTCCAAAGGTTCGTGCCAGTGAAGCGCCGCAGCTTGTGCGGGAGGGCATCATTTCCGGCGGCATGATCCCCAAAGTGGAATGCTGTATAGAGGCCATACGGAGGGGCGTCAAAAAGGTATTCATCATAGACGGGCGCGTGCCCCACGCCATATTGATCGAGGTGCTGACCGACGAGGGCGTCGGCACCATGTTTGTATAGGAGGGCTTCATGAACATACGCGAATTGGATCAAACCTATGTGGCCAATACCTATGGCCGGTTCGACCTGACGCTCGCCGAGGGGAAAGG
>JAEWNM010000192.1 GCA_023392755.1 Bacillota bacterium | reverse complement strand
ACATGATAAGCTGGGGCAGATCGCGGCGCTGGATATCCTGGAATCTGGCCTTGGCATCGTCGGCATCCGTGTCAACCGTGACGTCGATCTGCCAGGCTTCGCCGTAGGGAGCCAGCGTGATGGGATCGTTGAAGAAATCCAGGGGGATCTGCATGTTGTATTTGGTCAGGAACTCCTTGTCATAGTCGCTCATCAGACTGAAGTAGATTTCCGGCTGACGGTTGGGATCCCAGTAGTTACCGTCATCCATCATGCCTTGCTTCTTGGGCAGGCTCTGCCACAGGGCATACGCGGTGTTGGCATTGCGCCACACGGCATTTTGAGCGTTTTCGTACTGCTCACGGGTGCGCAGCATACGGCCGTTTTCCACATAGTATCCTTCGCCCTCCACGCCCCAGGCGAAAAGCTTCTGCCATTCGTCGCTCATCATGGTCTCGATCATGCTGACCATGCGCTCGGGGTACTTGCAGTTGACAGAGATGCCGAAGCCGCGGTTGACATTGATGACGCTGCCGTTGAGGTAATGCTCCTCAATTTCTTTGCCGTCTACATACTGAGGATCATAGACGATGGGCAGGGCCTGATAGGTGCTGTCATACATCTTGGCGGTGTTCAACGCGTTGGTGGCATCCTGGAAGTCCCAGTACTGGTCGAACATGCCAACAACGGTGCCGCTGGAAAGCTTGGCGATGTACTGGTCAAAGTTCATGACGAAGGTATCCTGGGAGATGAGGCCCTTGTGGTACATTTCATTGAGCTTTTTGTAGTAGGCCTTGGCATAGGGCTGAATGACATAAGCTTCTGCCTTGTAGCCGTTGTTGATGTCCACAATGACGTCGCCGTCATTGGGCCGGCCCATCAGGTGCTGTACGGGGTTGAACAGGCAGAAGGCGCGCCAGCTGTCGCACAGGATGGCAAAGCCGGTGTTGGGGTTGCCGTTGGCGTCGTTGGGGTTGGCGGCCATGTAGCGCTCGATCAGGTCAAAGTACTGGTCCATGGTCTTGATCATGGGATAGTTGTCCCAGGCAAGAACCTTCTTCTGGAGGAAGAAAGCGGGGCCGTTGTTATAGTTCAGAGGGTAGGCTTCGGTGTTGTAGTAGCGCCCAAAGTCGGGAAGCACAAACAACTGGCCCTTATCATTGAGCAGCCGCTTGAAGTAGGGCTCCAAATGGGTGTAGAGGTTGGGGGTGCTTTCCTTGGTGATGTAAGGCATCAGGTCGATCAAAGCACCTGCCTCAATCAAGTCTTCGCTGTTGCCGCCGTGCATCAGGTCTGCGTAGTCTTGGCCGGCAATTTTGATGCCCAGGGTTTCGCGAAGATCACCAGCCAGGAATTCGAATTCGAACTTGATGCCGAATTCTTCTTCAATCTTTTTGAAGATCGGGTTGTCGGAGGTGGGTTGATCCCTGGCGTCACCGACGAATACAGATACGGTGATGGGTTCTTCCTTGCTTTCAGCCAGTGCGGGGATAGAAAGCGTTGTCGCAATCATCACCAGCGCGAGCAGAAGGGTAACCAGTTTACGCATATAGGTTTCCTCCTCTTTGTTGTACGGGGCTTGGCACAATGCCCTCTCATGCGAATGAGCATAACACAAAGCATACATGGAAGAAATGTCCGCAATTGTACCATCTACCCGAAAAATTATAGCTGTCAAGATTCCCTATTCGAAGATACGGTATTCGCCCGCCAGCATCAGCATGCAGAAAAAATACAGGCAATTGTCATAATAGCGGCGTTCCCCCGTGCGCAGCGGCGTATCCCAGAACTTTTGCACCCATTGCTTTGATAATGGCGTATCTGTGGCCAGGGAAGCGGCGGCTGTTGTGGCAATGATGGCAGTGGGATGCAGCGCGGGGGCGGCAAGCGGCTTTCCGTCGACGCGATAGGTCATAAAGGGCTCCCGCCCATCCAAAAAAAACTGCAAATGATCTGCGATGGCACGGTACTCCGGCCTTATGCCAAACCACGCGGCGTCCAGCCCTATGTTCATGGCCACGCGGTATGCGTCGCTGTAAAAATCGCCGTGGCCGCGGCTCAACTCCGGCGTGCCATCGTAATGCGCATATTCAGGGGCCATTCCAGTATCCTTGTGGCATACAAGTGCTAAAAATGCGCGGCTTTCCCTTGCGGCACGCGCCCAGAAGGGGCGGTCCCCCTCGTCAGCCCATTGGGAAAACAATTCATAAAAATGGGGCAGGTGATAGGAGGGGTCGGAAAATGGAAGCTCGGGTACAAATTTGATCAGCGCGTTTCCGGGCTCCCACATGGGCTGGCCCCCGGCCACCATCTCATGCTGATGCACGCAATGGCGCAGGATATCCCGGGCCTGGGCGTCATAATCAAGCGGCGGCTCGCCATCCCCCCAGCGGTGGGAGGCGAAAAGCAGCGACATGGCAAAGTACTCCTCACCGTCAGGAGCCGGCCCCTGCGCGTTTTTCTTGCCGTCAGGCTTTACCGACCAGGCAAAATACCCTTGATACCGGCCTTTCTCCTGCCACATATACGTTTTGGCAAACCGCCACAGGCGGTCGAACAATTCTTTTTCGTTCCGCTGTACGCACATCATCATGCCATAACTTATGCCCTCGGTGCGCGCATCCAGGTTTCCCGTGTCCATCAGGTATCCCATGTCCTCCCCGGCAGGGAAATAGAAACGTTCGATTTCATCTTCAAAGATGGCATGGAACACCGCATCCAGTCTCTTTTTGATCTCATGATCTGAAATTCCGCAGCTGGCCAGCAGATTTGGGGTGTTTTTGATACATTCGTACCGCATAAATTATTGCATTCCCTTCCTATTGTATATACCGGATGGGCAGTGCCCCCGTTTTCTTTTTATCACGCGTCCCCCGTCTGCCACCCCGGCATATCAAAAAACGGAGGCATGACGCGCGGATTAAGCGTCATGGGCCGCGGGCATACAAAAAAGAGGCCGGCATGGCCGTTGGGCATAACGCTTTTACCTTTACACGGGGCAAAGGTTAACTGCTATATGCACAATACCATGCCGGCACAGGATTGCCAACACCCGTTTTATGACACAAACCCCAAGGAATTATAGATAGGCCTGCCTGATCATTCCCAATAGGCGGTCACATGCATGCCGGGCATAAGCCCATTTGGCACGCTGTGAATGGACAGCGTCACCTCATATTTGGTGGTATCCAGAACACTTATGCCCAACGGACTGATGTACTTCACAGTGGCAGCAATCCTGTTTTCCCCCAAGGCATCCACTTTCACCTGCATCATTTGCCCTATGTGTACGGAAGGGATATCCAGTTCATCCACATCCACCACAAATTCCAACTCGTCAAGAGGCATCACAGTCAACAGCAGCTGATCCTTTCTCACCTGCTGCCCGGCCTGCACATACAGTGCGGATACAACGCCGCCCTGTTCGGGAACGGCATCAAAAGCAGCGGGCACGGCATGCACGGTAGAGGCTTCATCCAGTGTAAAGAGCACATCTCCGCGTGAAACCTGCTGTCCTTCCGAAACATGGACCTTTGCTATCACGCCCTCCGCCAGAACGGGTATGGTCATTGCACGGCCGACCAAGCCTTCGCCTACCTTGTCTTTTGCATTGTAGGTGTCGCCGTCGCCCCTATACAAGCGCACCTTGTCCTCCAAATCGAATATCCCGGCAGGTATCTCCACCACATATCCCTTGCCATCCACCGAAATCACGGTGCCGAGGGTGTCTATTGGGTCATCGGTGTCGCCGTCATATACCCGCAGCGTTTCGCCCAGTGTCAGTGTACGGTTCTTGGGCTTGTTGTAAGCGGCGGCAACGGTTGCCCTCACCCACATAACATCCTCCCGGTCAACGGAGCACAGCGCCCCATACTGAAGGATGACATTTTCCGCCTGGTCGCCTGTCTGCGCTTCTAAAAGGCGAATAACGCCGCTGTCGGGTGCCAGCACCTGAAGAGGGCGGATGGCAATCAGCGGCTTTGAAGCTTCCGCCATGTCGCCCGTTTTCACATCAAAGGCCTGCACCTGCCCTCCCACCGGCGCGAAGATATCCACCGTGTCTGCCGCTTGCGCTATCCCCTTGGCCCATCTTTGCAAAAGGCCCTCCCCCGGCCCGGGAACAAGCTCCGCCCGGGCGGATACGGCGCACAGCGCCAGCAATAACACGACCATAAACCATTTACGCTTCATAAATAAAAGTCTCCTTCCGTCATTCCACGCTTTTAAGGGCTTCCACCATATCC
>JAEWNM010000162.1 GCA_023392755.1 Bacillota bacterium | reverse complement strand
TCATAAAACATTCCCGGCCGGGCTAAGCGCGATTTGCTTCCCGGCCGGGGTGTTTTTTGCGTTGGGCGCGTATCCGTTCCGGCTGGGAACGATTTTCCTTTCCTCTTCGTTTTATGGGAAATGCGTTGGGGAGGAAATGCTATGAAACGGGCGTTATTATCCCTTTTCCTGTCGGTTATCATGCTGTGTCTTTGCGTGCTTCCGGCAATGGCTGAAATCCCGGGCCGGCTTGAACCAAAGGACATGGCGGAGCTTTTGATGATGACGCGGCGGGAGGTGCTGCTCACTTTCGGCGAGGGCTATGTTCCCAAGGATGGCGAAGGCTGGCAGCGGTATTACTACCCTTCGTTGGGCTACACCTTTGTTTTTGAAGCCTCGGCGGACGATTTTACCCCGCTCCGCGTGATCGATGTGGATGACGGCATTCCCTTTGATACCTTTTACGGCGGCATGCCTTGGCAGCAGGTAATCGACCTGGTTGGCGACCGTGTTCTTACAAACAGGGGAAATCCCGCCCTGGGCGAGGACCCGGCCCTCTACAGGCGGTCCTATACGTATGACTGCTCCGCGGACGGCGGCATAACGGCCCTTCCCTGCTTTGTGCATGTTTATGGGGAATGGGCAAAGGAGGACGTTCCCGCCAAGGAAACCCATGTACGGCTGATATCGCCCTCCGTATATTCACCCCGTGTGTTTTACAATCCGCAAGGCGGGCAATACTATCACAGCGGGGACTTTTGCAATGCGGTTTCCTCCCGCTTTCATCCCCTGGCTGCCATTACCTGCTACAACAAGGATACAATGGACCGCCTCAAGGCCTGCCCCTACTGCATTGGCATGGAGGATTGGGCCGGCGATACAAGGTACTATTCCGGTTCCGATGGCAAGGGCACGCAGGCCCTTGTCCAGAAGGTGGTTGACAAATTCACCAAGATCACTGTCCGCACGCCGGAGGATTCCAACATTCAAGGCTGGCGTCTGTACATAAAGGGCGAGCTTCGGGCAACGGCGGCGAAATCGTCAAACGGGCTGTACACCGCCTGGTTTATAGGCAATGCCGTAACGGAGCCGGCGGTACTGAATCCCATTGCGGAAGGAGGCGCGGAAATGACAGACAAGGCCCTTTCGCTCAATAAGGGCAGGTGACCTCGCGATAAACAAAGCCCGCCTCAAATAAAGCGTGTTAAGGCGTGCGGAAGGATGCTTTTTGTTCCTCCTTCCGCCGCCGGGTATCCTCCGCCTTTCTTTATTCCGCTCTTTTTGCCTTTCCATAAACCCGAAAATATGCTATACTTGTTTTGACGCTACAAAATCATTCCTTTCTTTACTCCGCCCGCTTAAAGCTTGCGGGTCTTTGTTCGAAGTGAACCCAAACCTACTTGGGAGGCGGCCCGATGTTCACGCCAAAGATCCAGACATCCCAAACCGATCTGTTGATGCAGGCGCTTCTGGCCCTTGATGAGCCGGAGGATGCCTACCGTTTTTTGGAGGATGTCTGTACCATACAGGAGCTCAAGAGCATCGCCCAGCGGCTTCATGTGGCTTGTTTGCTTCGGGAAAGGGTGACCTATCAGGAAATCGCCAAGACGACGGGGGCCAGCACCGCCACCATCAGCCGGGTCAACAGGGCCCTTTTGTACGGCGCGGGCGGGTATCAGAAGGTGCTGCATGTGCTGGCGGACAGAAAGCTGCTTAAGCCGCTGCCGCTTGAGGCGGATGCTTTAACACAAGATTGATGAAGACAGAGGATAACGAACATGAATTTGCAGGCGTTGAACAAGGAGCAGCGGCAGGCTGCGGAGACTTTGCAGGGTCCGGTGCTCATTTTGGCGGGCGCGGGCAGCGGCAAGACTCGCGCGCTAACGTACCGCGTGGCGAATCTCATCGACCACGGCGTTCCGCCATGGCAAATTCTGGCGCTCACATTTACCAACAAGGCGGCCAGGGAAATGCGGGAGCGCATCACCAGGCTGGTGGGGGAAAAGGCGGAGGAGGCCTGGATTTCCACCTTCCACGCCACCTGCGCCCGCATACTGCGCCGCGATATTGAAAAACTGGGTTACACCAGGTCCTTCACCATCTATGACGACGATGACCAGGGCAGCGTCATCAAGGAAATATTAAAGCAAATGAACCTTGATGAAAAATTCCTGCCGCCAAGAGAATTGAAAACCAAAATATCCGACGCGAAGAACAAGCTGATGTCCCCGGCGGACTGGTTCCGGGAATCCGGCAAGGATTACCGCTGCCAGCTGATCAGCGATGCCTTCCAACTGTACGAGGAGAAGCTGCGCGCCGCCAACGCGCTGGATTTTGACGACCTGATCATGCGCACCCTGGAGCTGTTTGCCGATCACCCTCCCGTTTTGGAGGGCTACAGGGAGCGTTTTCAGTACGTGCACGTGGACGAATACCAGGATACCAACTACGCGCAGTATATGCTGGTGAAGCTTATCACCCAGAAGAGCCGCAACCTGTGCGTGGTGGGCGACGACGACCAGTCCATCTACGGCTGGCGCGGCGCCGATATCAGAAATATACTGGATTTTGAGAAGGACTATCCCGACGCCGTCGTCATCAAGCTGGAGCAGAACTACCGCTCCACCGCCAATATACTCGACGCCGCCAACCAGGTCATTGCCCACAACGTAGGCCGAAAGGAAAAGGCGCTGTGGACCGAGCTTGGCGAAGGCCAGCCCATCAAGGTGTTCTGCGCGGGGGACGAGCGGGAGGAAGCCGCCTGGATCTGCGACAGGATGCATCAACTGACGCTAAGCAGCGAGAGCTATGGCGACATGGCGGTTTTGTACCGCACCAACGCCCAGAGCCGCGTGCTGGAGGAAATGATGGTCCGGGCCGGCATTCCCTACAAGGTGTTCGGGGGATTGCGCTTTTACGACCGCAAGGAAGTGCGGGATATCATCGCCTATTTGCGTGTCATCGTCAACCCTGCCGATGATGTCTCGCTGCGCCGTATCATCAACCAGCCCAAGCGTGCCATCGGTGACGCCACCATCGGCGAGCTGGCCCAGCATGCCCAATCCAGCGGCATGCCCCTGTTCAGCGCGCTTCAGGATATGCCCGATACCCTTTCCGCACGGCCCAGAAAGTGCGTGGGCGAGTT
>JAEWNM010000150.1 GCA_023392755.1 Bacillota bacterium | reverse complement strand
GGTTTGCGATCTTCAAATGGAGGGCTCCGGCCCTCCATTACCTCCCTGGGTTTTTTGATGGTCTGAACCCGCCGGAAGCGCTTTGTTTCCGGCGGGCTTTTTGCCGTTTACGCAAACGCGCGGCATGAACGCGTTCAAAACGGAGGTGTCATATATCCAGGGCAGGGAACCGCAGCGCGGCGCATCAAACAACAAACCGAAGCAGGTTGCCGGCTGCCGCAGGCATCCGCACGCACTTGCTTTCACATGCGGGCAGGCGCACGCATATGATATCATTTGCATGCAAACGCATGCATGTGCTTTCAATATGCTGACAGATGCGTGCATATGATTTCATTTGCATACAGACGCTTGCATGTGATTTCATTTGCATGCATATGCGCCCGTAATCCAATCCAATCCGAATCCGAATCCGAATCCGAATCCAATCCGTATCCGTATCCGTATCCGTATCCCGCGCAGGCGCGCGCGGCCCACGGCTGCCGCGGCTGCTTTGCCGTGCAAAGCGGGCCATACATGGCGTCGAAAAAAAGTATGTGTGCATCTTTCAACATTGCACGCAAACGGGGGGAGCGGCCGGAGCGCGTATGCTATACTTGGTTTGTGCATAAAACGTGCCGCGCCTTTTTGCCGGAAGTACCGCGAGCACGAAAACCGCCTGCCCGGCGCATAAGGTTATGCGGCCCGCCTGCGGCAGCGGCCTGACGGCGCCGCGTTTTTCCAAAATACCGCCCGGATTGTTAAAAATCTCGGCGTAAAATGATAGATAGCTAAACAAATATAACTAAATCCCCGATATATCAGTAAGCAAGGGATTATTGTCAGGGCGCCTGGTCAAGGAGGGATGAATTGTGGCCGGTATCAACCCAACCACCTTAAGGCTGACAGGTATGGCATCCGGGCTGGATACCGAGGGCATTGTCAAGGATCTTATGTCCATTGGCAAGCTCAAGGTTGAAAGCGTTAAAAAGCAAAAAATGCTTCTGGAATGGAAGCAGGAATATTACAAAGAGGTTACCAGCAAGCTCAGCGCGTTCCAGAACAAATACTTCAGCAATTCTTCCTCCACAACGCTGATGGGCGGCGCGCTTAGCATGCTAAGCGCCACCTACAAGTCCCCCTATGTATCCGTCCAGGCCGGCAGCAATGCCGCCGAGGGCTCCATGTTTATTTCAGACATCGTCAGCCTTGCCTCCAGCGCCCGGCTGGACGGCGGCCAGCCCGTAAGCGCCGACCCCAGGATTGGCATCAATCAGGAGGCCCTTGGCGACCTTTCCGGAAAGAGCATCGCAGTCACGCTGGACGGCATCACAAAGACCATCACCTTCTCCCCCCGGACATATGAAACAGCCCAGGATGTGCAGCAGGAGCTGTCCGCGCAGCTTGGCGCATCCTTTGGCCCGGGCAGAATCAACGTAACGCTGGAGGGGGAGGAGCTTGCGCTTTCCGCCGAGAATTCCTCACTTCGCATCAGCGTGCCGACGGAGGCGCAGAGCAATCCCACCGGCATACTCGACTTTTCCAGCTACAGCGGCAACAGGCTTGATTTCAACATGAGCCTTAGCCAGGCGGGCCTGAAAAGAAACATATTCGCATCCCCGGAGGATGATGAGATTTCCTTCACCATCAACGGCAAATCGTTTTCCTTTACCGGTCAAAGTACGATGTATGACATCGTCAAGGCCGTCAACGCCAGCGATGCCGGGGTTACCATGAGCTATTCCTCGCTCACCGATACGTTCTCCCTGGCGTCCACTACCACAGGCGTGGCCTCCGCCATCTCCGTCGCGGACGATCACGGCTTTTTGATGGATGCGCTGCTGGGCGGCGGCAAGTACTCGGCCGGGACGGACGCCGTGGTGCGCATGAGCGCCAGCGGCTCCCAGAATGAGGAGGACATGGTCACCATACAGCGCAGCACCAACACTTTTGCGGTAAACGGCACAACCTTCACCCTGCTGGGCAAGGCGGCCGGCACCGAGAAAGAGAATATTGGCGTGGGCATTGCCTATGACACCGATGCCATTGTGGAAAAGGTCAAGGCTTTCGTCGACGATTACAACGAGCTCTTGAATTATATCACCACCAAAACATCGGAGGAGCGCTTCCGCGACTATCAGCCCCTGTCGGAGGACGAAAAGGGAGAATTGTCCGATAAAGAGGCTGAATTGTGGACCACCAAGGCCAAAAGCGGGATCCTGCGCGGCGACTCCTACCTGCGCGCCATTGAAACAGAGCTGAAAAGCAGCATGTATACGGCGGTCACGGAACTGGGCGGGGATGACAAGATGCTGGGCATACTGGCTGACATCGGCATTACAACCGGTGTGTATTCGGAAAAGGGCAAGCTGCACCTTAACGAGGAAAAGTTCAGGGAAGCCCTGGGCAAGGATACGCAAAAAACGCTGGGCATGCTCACACAGCAAAGCTCCTCCTCCTTCTCCCTGTATGCCACGCCGGAGTATCAGCAAAAGCGGTTTTCCGAATCGGGCGTGCTTTGGCGGCTGAGCGATATACTTAGCAAAAACCTGAATACCGTGGGGAAAAAGGGCGCGCTGATAGAGCTTGTAGGCAGCCCGAACAGCGCCTACAAGGGCGAGACCGAGTACAGCAAGCGCCTGGAAAACATACAGGACCGGATTGACCGCATGGACGCGCAGCTGCTTTCGCAGGAAGACCGCTACTGGAGGCAGTTCACCGCCATGGAAACGGCGCTTTCCAAGCTGAATTCCCAGTCTTCCTGGATTGCCGGCATGCTTGGGCAGGGACAGAATTAATAGGAGGTACAAACCAGTGACAACGGCCGCACAATACCAGAGGTACAAAGCGCAGTCGGTGAGCGCGCTGACACCGGGGGAGCAAATCGTGCTTTTGTTCGAACAGGCCGCCGTATGCCTGACAAAAGCGCTTGTTTCCATTTCGCAAAAGGACATAACCAGCGCGCACAACGCCATTGTGAAGGCACAGGACATTTACCAGTTCCTGTCCGACAATCTTGACATGCGGATGGAAATATCCCATAGTCTGTATACGCTGTATCAATACATCTATGATGAACTGGTGAAAGCCAATTTCAAGAAGGATGTTGATATCCTCAAGCAAATGCTGAACATGACCCGCAGCTTCAAGGACACATGGCGGCAGGCGGAGCTTCAGGCCCGCACAGGCGGGGCCGCCAAATGATGAAGCCGCAGGCGGAAATCGTACGGGAAATGGAGGACCTGGTCCAAAAGCGGCTGGACCTGCTGAAAGAATACCCCACGCTGTCGGCCGTCGCCATGCAGTGCCTGGAGAAAAACGACACGGAGGAGTTAGGCAGAATATTGGATAAGCGCGGCGCACTCACCGCCAAGGTGGATGCGCTGAATGCAGCAATCGATTCGCTTGTATCGCTGGCCGACGAAGGCTGCCGCGGAGTTATCGCAAGCCTTGTAATGCCCGGCCAGCATGACAGCCCCTGCCCCGAATGGGGCGCAGACATAGCCCGCAGCATGAAGCGCACCGACAGACTGCTTCAGGACTGCGTGCTTTTTGATGCCAGAATTATTTCCCGCGCCAAGGCTGCGCAAATGGAAATTCAAAACCAGCTTGGCCGTGTGCACGCACAGCGCAGAATTCGCAGCGCATATGCAGATAAAGGCGCCTCCCCTAACGGCACACACATCCACTATAACACGAAATAGCGCCGGCGTTATGGACGCGCTTTATAATTGGGGGAATACCGCATGGATATTTTCAGTATCATTGGCTTTGTAGTGGGCGCAGGAAGCATTGTACTCGGCTATACCATGGACGACGGAAACTTAAGGGCACTGTGGATATTCAGCGCCTTCGTTATCACGGTGGGCGGCTCCGTTGGCGCGGTGCTCCTGGCATACGGCATCAACCAGGTCAAGCAGTTTCCCAAGCTGATGCTTGAAGTTTTCATCAGCCCAAAATCCACAGTCGGCAAAACCATAGAATACCTTGTCACCATAGCCAAAACAGCACGGCAAAACGGGCTGCTCAGCCTGGAAAAAGCGGTCACGGAAGAAGACGCGAAAAAGAAGATTGATCCGTTTTTGAAGCGCGGCGTATTGATGGTGGTGGACGGCACCGATCCGGAAAAAATAAACGATATCCTTCAAAACGACATTTATGTGTATGAACAGAGCAAGAATATTGATATCAGCATGTTTGAGTCGATGGGCGCCTATGCCCCCGCGTTCGGCATGATCGGCACCATCGTGGGTCTGATTCAGCTGCTTTCGGCCGGTATGGACGATCCCAGCGCACTGACACAAGCCATTGGCGTTGCCTTTATTACAACACTGTATGGCAGCTTGCTGGCAAACCTGTTTTTTCTGCCCGCCGCCAACAAGCTGAAAAGCAGGCTGTCGGTTTACCGTTTGGAAAAGGAAATGATTATTGAGGCCGTTTGCGCCATCCGCAATGGCGTTAACCCGCGCCTTTTGCAGGAGCAGCTCTCCTCCTATATGGTTCTTGCATCATCCAAGCAGGCGCGCAAGGGGCGGGCTGCCGCTGACCAGGGGGAAAGGGCCGAAGCATCGGGCAGATCCTGAACTAATGCGAATTTCTCTTTCGCATCATGGACAAGGGCTCCGGAAAGGATCAAAATTACATGAAGAAGCGCACTTCTTCCGACAATAACAAGGTTGCGACCGGCCAATGGCTGACTACGTATGCGGATTTGATGAACAATCTTTTGGTGTTCTTCATGCTGCTGTACATTATGAGCGTGATTGACATGCAAAAGTTTAAGCAGCTGACTACCAGCTTTGCCGAAACGTTTTTGGGTGCCACGCCGGAAATTGTGATGGTTACGCCAGGCGCCCCCTCCGCCGAGTTTACGCAAACCTCTAGCCCTCCCGTTTCCGGTTCGCCCATGCCCACCATAACGCCGGAACCCACCCTCGATCCGGATGCAACCGAGGAAGAATATGACGCGCTGTTTGACCGGATTAACCTGCTTCTTGAGGAAAAGGGCTATGTGGACCAGGTAAGCGTGGAGAAAAAGGTCGATATCATCTATCTGCGTTTTCGGGAAGGCGTATTCTTCTACCCCGATTCGCCGGAGCTGAAGCAGGAAGCCTATTCCATTATCTACAACATAAGCGATATTATCATGGATTCCTACGACCTGATCGCAGGCATTGATGTCAGCGGCCACACGGCCAAGGTATCCAAGGACCCGCCCACCAAAACAAACCTGTTTTCCTGGGACCTTTCCACCGACCGCGCCCTTACCGTTTTGCGGTTCCTGGTGCAGCATTGCGATATGCCGCAGGAAAAGCTGTCGGTGACAGGCTATTCCTGCAACCAGCTTTATGTGGAGGGTGAAGAGGAAGAATTTCTGGCACAGAACCGCCGCGTTGAAATCCGCCTGTCAAGGGCTACGGGCAACTGAGCAGGCCGCCGGGTTACCCAAACGCAAAAGTGCTCAATACTTGCCGCCATGGTCTTGTATATCAGGATCATGGCGTTTTGTTTGCATATTAAAACACAAAAAGAAGGCATAGCGGCCATCCGGCAACGTTTGGCTTTCAGCCGTTGCCGGTTCAGCGCACGCATGGCCCCTGAAATTTATGCTTTGCTTGAACGGTAAAACAGGCGCATATGCGCCACGGGTTCAGACCAGGCGGAAAGGGCATGCGGGAAGCGGCTTTCCGGCCTGATGGCCGCGCTTTAGTGCCCTGTCGCGATTTTGACAAGCGTCTGGGTGATGTGCTCTTCCCTGAAGGGCTTTACGATAAAGGATTTGGCGCCGCTCATAATCGCTTCCTTCACCATGCTTTCCTGCCCCATGGCGGATATCATGACCACCTTGGCGGCAGGATCAAAAGAGCGGATTCCCTTAAGGGCCTCGATCCCCGTCATATCCGGCATGGTGATGTCCATCGTAACGATGTCGGGCCGAAGAGCCATATATTTTTCAATGGCCTCCTGACCGTTTTTAGCATCGTCCACCACCTGAAAACCGTTTTTGGAGAGCACATTCCGGATGGCCAGCCGCATAAAGGCAGCATCATCCACAATTAAAACAGTAATCAAGAAAATACCTCCCCGTTTTGTTTGGCTTATCCATTACTTGTCAAAGCCGATAACCGTCACATTCAACAGCAAAGGATCATTGTACAGGTCCAGAACCTCCTGCACCTCATCCACGCCCTGCTCATTTTCCCGTATCACCTTGATCCTGGGCCGCATCAGCCCGCCGTTGTAGTTGTGAATCACCACGCCGCGCAGTCCGTTGCTCAATACCACGTTGCTGCCCACAGGGTATGGCACAATTTTTCGCATAAAGGTGGATACGATAGCGGGATCAAACAAAAGCCCCGAATTGCCCATGATATGCTCAATAGCTTCCGACGGCGACAGCGCCACACGGTAAGGCCGCTGGGACGTTAACGCGTCATACACATCACTGATGGCTATAATCTTGCCCTCCACCGTCTGTTTGCCGGCGGGCAGGCGCAGCGGATATCCTGTCCCGTCATACCGCTCATGGTGGGTGAGCACCGCGACGATGGATTCCGCCGGAACATCCCACTGCTTGCGCAGGTAATTGCTGCCCAGCGTGCTGTGCTGCTTCATCTGCTCATATTCCATATTCGTCAGGGCGCCAGGCTTGCTCAATATCTCTTTGGCGATAAACACCTTCCCCACATCGTGCAACAGCGCGCCCATGCCCAGCTTGTAAAGCTTGCGTTGGTTCATGCCCGCCGACATGCCCTGCAGAATGGACAACGCCGCCACATTCACGCAGTGATAGTAGGTATATTCGTCGAACGTTTTGATATCGGCCATGTTGACAAGCGCGTTTTTATTGGCGATAAGCTCCTGAATAATGGCCTCCAGATAATGCCTGAGGGATAGGAAGGAATTGTACTGGCTATCCTCATTCCCCCCCTCCACATGCATGAAAAACGTCTTCAGGGCGCTTACGGCATTGAACCTCAGCCGCTTGCTCAAAAGCCCCATATCATCCGTCAGATCTGCCTCGCAATCAACGACGTGTGCGCCCTCATGCTCTGCCAGCTGAAGTTTGGCGATATTGGCGGCAGTAAGAACATGACCGCAGGTCAACAACAGTTCACCATGCGGCCCAAGCAAATCCATTGCCAGAATCATGCCGGGCTTGAGATTTTGAGGCTTTTGAAAGATCATAGCACCAGCCCAATATCATCATTTTACCAATGGGACGACTTAGCTCACCCTGCCGCGCAACGCGGCGCAGTACAAGGTATCCATCGGCATTATACAGGAAAAACCCCAATTCCCGTTTGCGCGGAAGCTAAGCAGCAATGGTATCGCTTGCTGCTTAGCTTCCGCGGTGCGGGACAAGGGTCGGGAAACCGCTTGTGCACAGGTTCTGGGTCTGGGAACCGGCGGGAGCGGATACCAATGCGCGGAACTGGATCAAACGCCAAGCGCTTTTCAGGCGCACGCAGGCATCCGCGCCCGCCGGATCACATGGGCTGCTTTACGGGACCCTGCCGGTTTACTGCAGCAGCTGGAGTACGCCCTGGGGCTGCGCGTTGGCCTGGGCCAGCATCGCCTGGGCGGCCTGCAGCAGAATGTTGTTCTTGGTGTAAGCCATCATTTCCTCGGCCATATCCACATCGCGGATACGGGATTCGGCGGCCTGCAGGTTTTCCTTGGTGGTGGCCATGTTGTTGGCCGCATGGTCCAGCTGATTTTGCTGAGCACCGTAGGCGGCGCGGGTGGTGTTCACTTCGGTAATGGCGTCTTCCACATCCTGCACCAGAACGAGCGTGGCGTTGGAGATGGGCGGCGTGTCGCCGTCGTCGCCGTTGGCAATGAACGTCTTTGCGATCAGGGCGGAAAGCTCGGTGGTTTCCGCTTGCAGAATCGTAACCGTCTGTCCGGCATTTTCGCCGTATGCAATGACCGCTGCCGGATCGTCGCCATCGTTTACCGTCCAGGTAGCGCCGTCGGCACCGGTCTGAACGCCAAACACGGCAATGCCGTTGAACTTGGTGTTCAGGTAAATGCCGCCGATGGCCGAACCCAGCGCCTTCATTTCAGAACCGATGTTCGTTTTGTCATCGGTGCTGTAGGTGCCGTTTTGAACCTGCACCGCCAGCTCCTTCAGTCGCGTAAGCATGTCGGACACTTCGTTCAAAGCGCCTTCAGCCGTCTGCAGGAAGGATACGCCGTCCTGGGCATTGCGAGTGGCCTGGGTGAGGCCCTTGATCTGGCTGCGCATTTTTTCGGAAATGGACAGGCCGGCCGCGTCGTCAGCGGCCCGGTTGATCCGGAACCCGCTGGACAGCTTTTCCATAGCCCTGTTGGTGGAAACAGTGTTGGAGTTATACTGCCGATAGGTGTTCATGGCAGCAATGTTGTGGCTGATACGCATGGTGTTTTTCCTCCTTGAATTTCATCTCCCGGGGGAATCCATTCCCCCGGTTCTGCCCAGTCCCACAGCCTCAAGCCATATGCTCAGGCGGCCTGTTTACTGGAGAAGCTGGAGCACGCCTTGGGGCTGCGCGTTGGCCTGGGCCAGCATCGCCTGGGCGGCCTGCAGCAGAATATTGTTCTTGGTGTAGGCCATCATTTCCTCCGCCATGTCCACATCGCGGATGCGGGATTCGGCGGCCTGCAGGTTTTCCTTGGTGGTGGCCATGTTGTTGGATGCATGCTCCAACTGGTTTTGCAGCGCACCGTAAGCGGCACGGGTGGTGTTCACTTCGGTGATGGCCGCTTCGACATCCAGCACCCCCACAGCCTTTGCCGCCGTGGCCTTTTCCGCCGTGGTGTCGGTATCGGCGTGGATGACAACGGCTGTCAACTCGGTCAGATCGTTCAGTTCAACGGTGACCGCCTGGTTGATGGTAACGGACTGGCCCGCATCCTCACCGTATACGATCTCTGCCGCCGGTGTGGTGGATGCAGCGGTCGCGGTGATCTCGGTAAGGGATACCGTGCCGCCTTGACCGGAACCGAACACCTTGATGCCGTTGAACTTGGTGTTGACATAGATACCGGTAATCGCGGTACCCAGCGCGGCCATTTCCTCGCCGATGTTGGCTGCGTCCTCATTGCTGTAGGTGCCGTTTTGAACCTGCACGGCCAGTTCCTTCAGGCGTGTGAGCATGTCGGACACCTCGTTCAGGGCGCCTTCCGCCGTCTGCAGGAAGGACACGCCATCCTGGGCGTTGCGGGTGGCTTGGGTGAGGCCGCGGATCTGGCTGCGCATTTTTTCGGAAATGGACAGGCCGGCCGCGTCGTCAGCGGCCCGGTTGATCCGGGAGCCGCTGGACAGCTTTTCCATGGCACGGTTGGTATTGACCGTGTTGGTGTTGTACTGCCTGTAGGTGTTCATGGCAGCAATGTTGTGGCTGATACGCATGGTTTATTCCTCCTTGAATTTTTGTCTCAGGGGAATCCTTTCCCCCGGGGCTGCCCGGCTTACCGGCCTTCATTCAGGCGGCGGCCTTATTGCAGCAGTTGGAGTACGCCCTGGGGCTGCGCGTTGGCCTGGGCCAGCATCGCCTGGGCGGCCTGCAGCAGTATGTTGTTCTTGGTGTAGGCC
>JAEWNM010000101.1 GCA_023392755.1 Bacillota bacterium | reverse complement strand
GCCGATAAGCCCGTACAGCGGGTGGCCTTTGGGGATGACAATAACGCCTTTGTTGGCCCTTATCACGCTGGGGCAGTATTCGTTGGCAAGCTTGCCGCTTTCGGTGCAGACGGTCATGACCTTGTGCATCTGGCATTCCGTAAGCGGCTTGGTGCCCACGGCCCAATAATCCGTTACCGTACCGTAACCCATCTGGTCGTTTTTGCAGGCGCTGGTGGCCAACTGGCCGCTGACGCCGCAGGTGGTGACCTTTACCAGGCCGTATTCGGAGGGGTCCCCCTCCATAATATCCCGGTTTTGCAGATTCTTGGCCGTATGAATCTTGGACATATAGGCTTTCCAAAGCGGGGCGGCGGAGTTGCTGCCCGTGGATTTGGATGAAAGCGCCTCATAGTTGTCGTGGCCGATCCATACAAAGCTCACATACCAGCCTGTCATCCCCGAAAAGCAGATGCCCTTCTGGCTGGAGTTCGTACCCGTTTTCCCGGCCACCGTCTGCCCGGAAATCTTGGCCCCGGTGCCGGTGCCGCCGGACACGACGTCCTTCATCATATTCACCACCAGCCAAGCGGTGGAGGGTTTAAACACCTGTCTTCGTTCCTGGCTGGCATGGCTGTCGTATATCACCTTGCCGTTGCTGTCGGAGATACCAAGAAAGGAGATAGGCTCCTGATAAACGCCGCCATTGGCCAAAACACCAAAAGCCACCGTCATCTCAACAGGCGATATGCCGCTGGAGCCCAGCGATACGCCAAAGGGTGTGGCGTCGATATGTTCCCTGTCTACCCCCATTTTCATCAGATAGTCCACTGCCCGGTCCACGCCCACCATACTCGTCAGCGTCTGGGCCGCGGAGGTATTAAAGCTGCGCTTCATGGCCTCACGCAGCGTTTGAGGCCCTTTGTATCCCCCGCCGCCATAGTTTTCCGGCCAGGAATCCTGGTTCTTTTCATTTTTCCAGCCGGGGATGGGCACGGGCATGTTGTATACGACGCTGGCCGGTGAGGCGCCCCCTTCAATAGCCGGGGCGTATACCGCCAGAGGCTTGATGGAGGAGCCGACCGGCATCCTGTTGTCGGATGCCCGGTTGAGCGTTTTGCGCTGGGTCGGCCTGTTGCGGCCGCCCGCAATGGCCTTCAATTCGCCGGTGCGGTAATCCAGCACCACCGCTGCCGCCTGGGGCTGTATGATCTCCGTGTAGGTGCCGTCGGCGTTGCGCGCCCGGTAAATCTTGTCGCTGGGATTGCGCAGGCTGGGATAATTTTTCCAGTTCTCCAGCGTATCCTCAACGATCTCCTGAATCTGTGTGTCAATGGCAAGCTTCACATGATAGCCGCCGGTGCGCAGCTTGTTTTCCATGGCATAGCGGTTTGCGCTGGTATCCGGCAGGCCTTCCATCTCCAGGAACTTGTCCACCACTTCACGGACGGCGTATTCCACATAATGGGCGTACTTATACATCCCGGCCCCTTCGGAGGGCGATGTCTTCAGCACCATCGCGGTTTCCGTATTCAGCGCGTCCATGTACTGCTGGTGCGTGATGAACTGATTTTCATACATGCAGCGCAGCACATAATTGGTACGGTTGTTGGTAATGGCGGGATAATCGACGCCCTCGGCGGACCTCAAAAAGAAATTCCGCCGCGGATTATAATAGTAGGGACTGTTGTTTACGCCCGCCAGCATGGCACATTCCCGAAGCGTCAGCTCGCTCAGCTCCTTGCCGAAATAACCCTGGGCCGCCACCTGTACGCCATAATAATTTTCACCCAGATATATGGTGTTCAGATAGCTTTCCAGAATCTGCTGTTTGGCATAGCGCGTCTCCAGCTGCATGGCCAGGTACGCTTCCTGTATCTTGCGCTTGTAGCTCAGCTCATCGCTCAAAACCGTGTTCTTGATCAGCTGCTGAGTGATAGTCGAACCGCCCTGGTTGCTGCCGGAAGCAACGTTTGTAATAAACGCGCCTACGATGCGCTTGATATCCACGCCGTTGTGGGTGAAGAATCTTGCGTCCTCCACGGCGATAAACGCGTTTTGCAAATGGGTGGGCATCTGATCGATGGAGACCATGACGCGGTTCTCCGTGCCCTTGTAATCGGTAATGAGATTGCCGTCGGCATCGTAGATAAACGATGTCTGATCCTGGGCGTCCAGAAGCGCCAGATTCAGGGAGGGTGCCGTTTCCACATAAGCCTTGGCAATGCCAAGCACGGCGCCCAGCCCCGCCAGCCCGCCCAGCACGCCGATAAGCAGGAAGATGCGTACCGCATTCACCAGCACGGACAGGAAAAAGCTGGGCTTGCGGACCTTGGGCTTGAATATGGTATGCCTATATGTTTTTTCGGGCGGCACATCATCCGTCCAGTCCTCTTCCATATCCTCGGGCGGATTATATTCATCGGCATAGGTTTCCCCCTGCCCGTAAGCGGCCTGGTCCTCCACCTGATAAGGCGCATCGCCTTCCTGGTAGAGTTCCCAGTCGCCCTGGGGAAGCTGCCCGTCCGCATCCGGCTCAAAATCCGGCGAGACGGGCGGGTATACGCCTGCCCGCTTCGTTTTCTGCGGGTCGTCCCTGTAAGGCGGTTGATACAAAGCAAAGCCTCCAAACGGCGTGGCGCCAAAAATCGTACAATGCGGGTGTGCTGATCATTTGCATTATACCACAGGCGGAACATCAATTCAAAGTTTTCCCCCAGGCGGGTACCGGTGCAAACTCCCGCATATGCATAAAACGAGGGAGGAATGAAAATGGTTGCATCCTCTTCGGGAAAAAAGCGCCTTTCACGAAAGCTTCTGCGCTGGGCGGTCATTGTAATGTTGCTCCTGAC
>JAEWNM010000080.1 GCA_023392755.1 Bacillota bacterium | reverse complement strand
CAGGTCGGGCTTGTGCTCCATGGCCAAAACAAGGCCTTCCTCGCCGTTGGCCGCTTCCCCGATTATGGCCCAGCCGATTTGGCCCCAGTCCCCACCCAACATAATGCCGCGGCGGACAACAGTTTCGTCATCCACGATCAAAATCTTCAGCATGGCTTTCCTCCATTTTCATCACAGGCAGGCAGACGGAAACGCAGCTTCCCTCGCCAAATACGCTCCTGGCGGTAATGCCGTATGTATCGCCAAAGTGCAGGCGAATGATGCTGTCCACATTGTAAAGCCCTAGATGCCCGCCCATTATCCGCTTATCGAGGCTGTTCAGCTTCTCCACCATTTCCATTGACATACCGCAGCCGTTATCGGATACAGAAATGACCAGTTTCTCTTCCTGCCGTTCCGCCCATAACTTGATATAGCCTTCGCGCAGATCGGACACACCGTGGAGGATGGCGTTTTCCACCAACGGCTGCAAAACCAGCTTGGGCACAAGACAGCTTTGAAATTCCTCCGCCACTTCGATTTCACAGGTAAAACGATCCTCAAAGCGGATGGACTGGATGGCGGTGTACCGCTCCACCAGTTCCAATTCCTGTGCCAGTGTTACCATTTCGTCCTGGGAGATACTGGCGCGAAGGATGGTGGATAGATCTGTGGCCAGCGCTGCCACTTGCGGCACGTGGTGGGCAACGCCCAGCCATTTCATGGTGTCCAATGTGTTATAAAGAAAATGCGGGTTGAGCTGGGCCTGCATCATGCGAAGTTGAGTTTCATTCAGCTCTTTTTGGCGTTTGATAGAGCGGTTTAGGTTAGCCTGGTACTCCGCCACCATGCGGTTGAAGCTGTTGGAAAGCTTGCCCAGCTCATCCTCCCGGCTGCTTTGTATCTGAACGCTGAAATCACCCCGCTCCACCTCACCCATAGCGTGACTCAGCGTCTGTACAGGCTGCGAAAGATGGCGGCTTAATAGCCACGCGCCCCACAAGCATAACATCAGGCATAAAAGGCCCATGATGAAGCTAATTACGTAGAATGTAGCAACAATGCTGCGGGTAAAGGTTTTGGGCTTTTGCAAAACCAGAAAGAACCCTGTATCTTCCTCCTTGGAAACATGGAAATGGAACTCGTCGCCGGCACCCGTAAGGGGCTTGCCTTCCCAGAGCTGACGGCGCAGTACGGAAACAGCAGCTTCCCCCTGGGTGGGCTGGGAATGATAGATGGTATGCCAGTAGGCATCCAGTAACAGGATGTTGGCGGCCGTATCATTCAAACTGGCAAACAGTGTGTCCAGCTGCGATTCAGTCATGGCAAGCACAATATAGCCGGCGGGCTCTCCCATGTCATCCCGAACGGCTATAGCACCATACAGCAAAATGTTTCCAGAGCTAGCCATATACGCAAGGCCGCTTTTCTGCTCTGCCTCTCGGAGAACGCCCCAGTCAGTCGGCATTGTTTTGTTAAGCATCATACCGCCTACGCCAAAGCGGCAGATGCCATCCCGGTCAAAGATACCCAATTGCGCATGATTGTTAAGTCCTGCCGCAGAAGAGAACAATATCGGATACAGTGAACCGGCAGCCTGTTTTGTTTCGGTGAGCACACGTCGCACGGAAACGTTGTTGGAAAGGGCAACCGTAATTTCATCAAAGGATTGAAAGACGGATTGCATTTCAACTCGCACCGTATTCAACTGTTGTTGCGCCTGCTCCGCCAACTGGCTTTCGCTCCTTGCAATAATCAGCGGAAGCATGATGACGTCCAATATGATCAATGGAAGCAGCGATACCAAGAGCACTGTAAAAAAGATGCGAATTTTAAAGGAGCGGCGGATCCACTTTTTCATGGCTTTGCCTCCTGGATCAGCTCGCCCCATAAGTTCAGAATCGCGCTTTTCTGGCTACCTGCCCTGCGGATGTCATAATCCATCAGAATGAGGTTTTGAGCCTGCGTGTTGGGGACTGCGATGTCGCTGCGAACAGAACGCCTTGAATAGTCGGTGATGAGACGTTTTTGCACATCTTCACTCAGGATGAAGTGAATAAACCGCTTCGCGTTTTCCTCATGAGCGCAGCCCTTGATGATCGCCACGCCGTCAGGCACGTCGCTGGTGCCCTCTATGGGATATACTATGGCGATATCTTCGCCAGCCGCAATGCCCTTTTTAGCCGTCTCCTCCAGCGTGATGCCAATGGAAAAATCACCATCGGCCACAGCACCCACCACTTCCCCCGAACCACTTAATATCCTGCCATCCAGATTTTCAAAAAAACGGCGTAGGATTTCATCCTTCTCCATGGGCAACACCTGCAAAAATGTTGCCAGGGCCGTGTAACTGGATCCGGAAACATCCGGCCGGGCAAAGGCGATTCTTCCCTTCCAGCGGCTCTCAAGCAGGCTATTCCAGCCTTGTGGAACATCGCTGCCCACAAGCTTTGGATTATAGATAAGCACAATGGGCAGAGAGGAGAATGGCAGCCATCTACTTCCAGGCAGGTAGTAACTGTCCCGTATTTTATCCATGCCCTCGGGGGTAAGGACAGCGAAATAGTCACTATATGCATCCAAGCTTTCTACGCCGCCGCCAAACATCAAATCCCCCAAGGGATAATCGCTCTCTGAGGCGATTTGTTCGAGCATTTCGTTTGTTCCGCCACTTTCCACCTGTACCCAAATTCCAGTACGTGCCTCAAACTCTTGCAGGATAGGCTTATAGATTTCCTCCTTGTGGGAAGTATAAACAACCAGGCGCTTATCCTCCCTCGGAGCATAGTTCTCTCCGTTATACCGGCCGGGAGAAGTACAGCCGGTTAAGAGCGCAAGACTCAAAATGAGCAGCAGAATCAAGCGTTTCACTTTCGCACCGCCCCCTTTACAAACCTCTGCACATTTTTCGTCATAGAATCCCATTTGTTATATTATAACCTATATTTCTTCGCTTGACCATAGCTGTCTTTGGGCATCCATGGACAACTATGTCCACTTGATTCTTAATCCCTTCACCCTTGATGATCTATACACAGGAACCCTACAATGCGAGAAATATGTGAATAAATAAAAGCGACGAAATGCTAGTTTTATATTTTTGATTACTAGTTTTTCTATAATCTGTTCAGCAACCCCATTTCGGAGTGCGCACTCATGTACTCAACGATGCAAATGCAGCCGTACTCGGGGAATGCTTCACTGGTAAGGCACGAGGTATGGACGGTGGCATGGTTCTCAACGGCAAGCTGTATGGCGGCGCGAGGGGTATCGCCGGAGAAATGGGTCACTTTTCTTTATATCGGGATGCCATACCCTGTCCATGCGGTAAACGGGGGTGCTTGGAGAACTATGCCTCTGTCACGGCGCTTGTATAATCCGCTCAAAGGGCCTTCGGAGGAAGGGAACTGAACGGTCGTTTTATTTTTAAGCAGGCTGCCAAGGGCGATCAAAAGATGCTGAAAGTGCTGTACCAATGGATTAGTGACATCGCTGCTGGGATCACCGGCCTTATTCATATTTTCAATCCGCAGATGGTGCTCATCGGGGGTGGGATCAGCACTCAGGAGGATTTATTGATAAAACCTTTGCGGGCTCAGGTACTATCCGGCGTCATGCCACGGTTTGCTGAGGAGTTGAGGGTGGAACGTGCCATCTTAGGCAATGATGCAGGAATGATCGGCGCTGCGAAGTTCTTTATGGATCGCCAGACTACTGAATTGGGCGATTGACAGAGAGGATGACTGTGACATGATTATTGATTGTCAAAAAAACATCAGCCGCTATGCAGGATTGGGTAAAAACTACGCAACTGCCATGAAATTTCTTATGAGTACAGATATGAGCGCCCTGCCTATTGGCCGCACTGAGG
>JAEWNM010000069.1 GCA_023392755.1 Bacillota bacterium | reverse complement strand
GGATGGAGTTACAATCGATTTGTAATTGTACTTTCCTTTGTTTCATTTATCGGCGTTGGGCTAATGTCTGATCCCGCCCATCTGGCTCAATCGTCGCCGCGGTTCGCTGCCGCTTCCGCGGCTTGTTTCGCCAGCCTCCTCCACACCGCCCATTCCCGCCACTGGCGGGGGCGGTGTTCCGGAGCCCAGGAGAGTAGGTCGTTGCCGGATTCCATTAAGAGCATCTCATTAGAGGTGCTCTTTTTTTATGGCGTGTTCGAGGGATATGGCGATATATCAAATGCATGAATATAAATGTTAAAGCCGATAATACATCTAAAATTGTCCATACGTATGCGGTTGTTTTGTATTGACTTAAGAGATATAATTGCTTTAACAGTTGGAAGATTATTGAAGGGTAGCACCGTTGAGAATTGAGGTAGCAAATGAAAACAGTTGTGATTACAGGCAGTACGCGGGGGATAGGCCTTGCCATGGCAAAATCTTTTCTTGCGGCCGGCTGTCAGGTGACGCTTTCGGGAAGAGGCGAATCCCTTGATGCAAGCGTTCAAAACGAATTGAACGCCTATGCAGGGAAATATGTCTATATTTCATGTGATGTTCAGTTAAAGTCTGATCTGCAAAGGCTATGGAATAGTTCCAAAGATACATGGGGGCAGATTGATATCTGGATCAACAATGCGGGCCAGAATGCTCCCAACGCCTTTGTTTATGAAACGGACGAGACATATGTAAAGCAGATCATTGCAACAAATATTACGGGCATGGTATATGGCTCACAAATTGCGGTGAAAGAAATGCTTCTGCAAAAACATGGAGCCATATATAGCATGGAAGGCTTGGGCTCAAACAACATGATACAAAAAAAGACGATACTGTACGGCATGACAAAACATGCACTAACGTACTTCATGAAAGGCCTGGCAAAGGAATTGGATGGGACTAACGTCATTGCCGGTAGATTATCCCCAGGAATGATGCTGACCGATTTTATCACAAAAACGCCTGATGGCAAAACAGCGGCAATTGAGCAGGATGAACGCTTTCAAAGATTGTTCAATATCCTGGCAGATAAACCGGAGACGGTTGCCGCATTTTTTATTCCCCGGATTTTGTCTAATAGAAAGAACAATGTGCAAATATCCTGGCTGACAAACAGGAAGGCTGCATGCAGGTTTCTCTTGGCCCCCATCGTAAAGCGGAAATTGTTTTAACAAGGGAATGCGTGCAGTTCTTAAAGCGATAGAGAGTGAGACATATTGGTAACTAATAAATATGTGGAGGAGCAGCAAGTATGTTTTTATTCGGAAAGGAAATAGCCAAGCGGGAGTTTTATCAGCACTTCGGCGATGTGTCTCAGGTGGGCGGCATAAAAAGCTTTACCCTGAATTCCGGAAAGGCCAAAGGGATTGACGCATACGAAATCAACACCGGCGCGGGACTTCGCTTCACGGTGCTCGCCGACCGCTGCATGGACATTGCCTGGGCCGATTATAAGGCTGCACCCCTTGGTTTTATATCCAAGGCAGGCATATCAAGCTCTGTGTATTATGAGCACAGGCGGGACGAGCTTCACCGTGTGTTTGGCCCCGGCCTGCTCACAACCTGCGGCCTTCGGAATGTGGGCTCGCCCTGCGTTGTGGATGGCGAAGAGTTTGCGCAGCACGGCAGAATTCACAATGCGCCGGCCGAAGACATCAGTGTCGATGCGGGCTGGGACGGGGACGAGTACAGGATCAGCCTGAAGGGTGTGATGCGCGAAGCGGTATTGTATAAGGAAAACCTTCATTTCACGCGAAAAATCGAAACAGCCCTCGGATCAAAATCCTTCAAGATCACCGATACGCTGGCGAACCTTGCGCTGCGGGAGGAGCAAGTCTGCATCCTGTATCATTTCAACATCGGCTATCCGGTCATTGATGAAGGCGCAAAGCTTTTGATCCCCTCCGGCGATATTGTAAACGAACCGCTAAACGGACGCCCCACCAGGTGGGAGGAAAGCCTCGCCGCGGTACCGGCCCCGCAGCCAAACGCTAATACCACATTGTTCATGCGCCTGGATGATGAAGATATAAGGATTGGCTTAAGCAATGAAAAGCTGGCGGGCTTTAAGGGTATTTACATGAAATACAAAAAGAGCCAGCTTCCCTGCTTTACCATGTGGCGGAACTATCTGCAGGGCGATTATGTTCTGGGCCTTGAGCCGGGCACCGTATATCCGGAAAACCGGGAGAATAGCCTCAAAAAGAACAGGATGGTCAAGCTTCAGCCAATGGAGGAAATGAAGCTGGAGATTGAGTTTGGCATAGAGGAATAGCTTATGAAAGCGGCTCCCATAGCCGCAGAGGGCAGCCGTCTGCACCGGCAAAAAGGCTGCCGTCAACTGGCCCATGGCATTTTCAAGCTTTGAAATGCCGTGGGCCTTTTTGTTGAATCTCTGCCTGTTGCAGCCTCGCGCCGTTGTTCAGGCTCAAAACCGATGTCTTTTCCTCACACATCCCATCTCTTTGGCATACGTTGCATCCAGAAGGAGGGATAGCCATGAAAAAGGGAATCATCCTGCTGCTTGCCGCAATGCTCATGTTCGTTCCTGCCGGGCTCGCGCAAGAGAAGCTTCAAAAGGTTACGCTCAATGAGGTGACGCATTCCGTCTTCTATGCGCCGCAATACGCCGCCATCGAGCTGGGCTACTTTGCGGAGGAAGGAATTCTAATTGATCTTGTCAACGGCGGCGGATCGGACAAAAGCATGACGGCCTTGCTGGCATCGGAAGCGGACATAGGACTCATGGGGCCGGAAACGGCGGTATACGTATATAACCAGGGCAAGGAAGACCACGCCATGATCATCGGGCAGCTGACCCAAACCGACGGTTCTTTTCTGGTTGGCCGGGAAGAAGACGACGCTTTTGACTGGCAGAAGCTGAAGGGGAAAACCATTATCGGCGGACGGCCCGGCGGCATGCCGCTGATGACGCTGCTGTATGTGCTGCATCAAAAGGGGTTGACGCCCGGGGATGATGTGAATGTGCGCACAGACATACAGTTCAACCTGATGGCCGGGGCGTTCCAGGGCAGCGATGCGGACTATGTCACCTTATTTGAGCCAACGGCCAGCCTGTGCGTAAAGCAAGGGATCGGGTACATTGTGGCTTCGGTGGGCGCTCACAGCGGCAAGGTGCCATACACGGCCTATATGGTCAGAAAGAGCCTGCTCCACGAGAAGGGCGATCTTTATTTCCGCTTCATCAAAGCTGTTGCCAAAGGGCAGCAGTGGGTGGCAGATCATGCCCCGGAAGAAATTGCAAAGGTGATCGCTCCCCAGTTTCCCGATGCGGATGTGGAGCTTTTAACGGCTGTGGCAGCGAACTATCAAAGCATAGGCGCCTGGTGTCAGATGCCCGTTATGCAGGAAGAGGATTTTGTAAGGATGCAGGACATCATCGAAGGGGCGGGAGAGTTGTCCGCCCGTGTACCGTTTGATGCCATTGTGGACAATACCATTGCGCAGGCAGTGATAAGCAGGTAAGCAAAGGGACGGCGGGCAGGCGTGAATACGCGCCTGCCCTGCCCCGCCTTGCGAAAATCCGGAGAATCAATTCCAAAAGCAGCCGTTGAGGGAGCGAAAAGCATGGAACCCATATTGAGCATGGACAACGTGTCGCTGATGTATAACAGCATTAGCGCGGAAACAGAGGCTATAAAGGGATTGAGCCTTCATGTGGCCGGAGCGGAATTTCTGGCGATTGTGGGCCCGTCCGGCTGCGGAAAATCCTCCATACTATCCCTGATCGCAGGCCTGATACGGCCCAGCGCCGGCTCCATACGCCTGATGGGCAGGGAGGTGACGGGGCCCAGCAGCAGCATCGGCTATATGTTTCAACGGGACCATTTGTTTGAATGGCGCACGGTTTGGCAAAATGTGCTTTTAGGGCTTCAGGTGCGGGGCGCGGAAAAGCAGGGGAGCGAACGCGCCTTGCAGCTGCTGAAAACATACGGGCTGTATGATTTCAGAAACCAATACCCGTCGGAGCTTTCCGGCGGCATGCGCCAGCGCGCCGCCCTGATACGGACGCTGGCAATCGATCCCGAACTGCTCCTGCTGGATGAACCGTTTTCGGCGCTGGATTATCAGACACGGCTTGCGCTGGGCGATGAGATCAGCGCCATCATACGCAATGAAAAGAAGACGGCTCTCTTTGTGACTCATGATATCGCGGAGGCTATCAGCATTGCCGACAGGGTCGTGCTATTAACCAAAAGGCCGGCATCCGTAAAGCACAGCCTCGCCATTGATCTGATTGGCGTCCCGCCGCTCAAGCGCCGCGGCACGCCGCGCTTTCAGGAGTATTTCAACACCATATGGAGGGAGATGGATGTGCATGTATAACAGCCAATCCCCATCCAGGGAGCGCTTGAAATACATTCGTGCGCTGCGCCGGGAGAAAATTGCCATAGCTGTGGCGCGGCTGGCGATTCTGATTGCGGTTTTGGCGCTTTGGGAGGTTTGCACGCGCGCTGACATGCTGGACCCGTTTATTTTCAGCTCGCCCAGCCGCATCGCGCGCACGGTAATATCGCTGTTTCAGACGGGGAATTTGACAAAGCACATCCTGTATACGCTGTGGGAGACTGTTCTGGGCTTTTTGCTGGGCACGGGGCTGGGGGTTGTCATTGCCGTCGTTTTGTGGTGGTGCCCGAGGATGGCCAAGGTATTGGACCCCTATCTTGTCATATTGAATTCCTTGCCGAAAATTGCCCTTGGGCCAGTGCTGATCGTATGGATCGGAACAGGCATATCGGCCATTGTGACCATAGCTGTTCTGGTGAGCATCATTGTGTCCATCACAAGCGTATCAACCGGGTTTTCCGGCGTTTCTGAAGAAAAGCTGCTGCTGATGCGGGCGTTTGGCGCGACCAAGCTGAAAATGCTTTTCATGGTTGTTTTGCCCGCCAACGTGCCGGTGATGGTTTCGGCGCTGAAGCTGTCGGTAGGCATGAGCTGGGTAGGCGTGATCGTGGGTGAGTTTTTGATATCCCGGGCGGGGCTGGGGTATTTGATCGTGTATGGCGGGCAGGTTTTCAAGCTGGATATTGTCATGAGCAGCGTGGTGATACTTTGCACGCTGGCGGGAATCATGTATTACGGGGTTACGCTGCTTGAAAAATACGTGACGCGAAGACGCGTCCATGAAGGATGATTCTGCAATAGAATGCGGCGATAAAAAAAGGCCCGCCGGAAAATCCGGTGGGCCTCAAACCATCAAAAAACCCAGGGAGGTATCGGAGGGCCGAAGCCCTCTGATGCTAGAT
>JAEWNM010000055.1 GCA_023392755.1 Bacillota bacterium | reverse complement strand
GGTACTGTCAAGAATTATGCGCAAAAAGGAATGCAGGGTCTGGCGGTATGAGATTAGCCAGCAACGGAAGGTTCCTCAAGGGAAGCTTCCAAGTGCTTCATGTTCATGTACTTTTTGTTGCCCCATTGGGTGCCTGCCACATGGCGTAGTCTGGCACAGACAAGCATGAGAGCAGAATTGCCATCAGGGAAGGTGCCCACTACTCTTGTCCGTCTTCGAATCTCGCGGTTTAGGCGTTCGATCACGTTGTTCGTGCGGATGCGGGTCCAATGCTCAAAGGGGAAGGCCGTATAGGATAACGTTTCTTCCACGTTGTCTTCGACCTTCTTTGCCGCCTCTTTCAGCTTCATTGCCCGGAGTGCTGTGGCAACGTCCCTGGACTTGGCAAGAGCAGCCGCCTTGCTCTCCTGAGCGTGGATCGCTTTGAGCATTTTGGCCACAAGCTTAACTTTTGTGCGGGGCACAACAGAGAATACATTGCGGTAGAAGTGGACCACGCAGCGCTGGTATTTACTATCTGGGAAGACCTCATGGACAGCTTCCAGCATCCCCAGGCACTTGTCACCCACAATGAGTTGAACGCCGTCCAGCCCCCGGCCTTTCAGCCATTGGAAGAAGCTCATCCAGCTGGCCTTATCCTCTTTCATGCCCTCTGCAGCGCCCAGAACTTCCCGATATCCTTCTTCGTTCACTGCAATAGCCACCAGGATGCTTACATTCTCGTATTCGCCGCCCCAGTTGCGCCGCAGGTATATGCCGACATACGGATATTTATTGCCCTTCAAGGGACGGTTACGCCATTCTTCGATGTGGACATATGCCTTCTTGTTAAGTTCGCTGATGGTGGCCGGCGATACTTTGCTGCCCCACAAAGCTTCTGTGATGTCTTCTACCCGGCGGACGGATACGCCGGCCAGGTACATCTCGATGAGAGCTTCTTCTACGCTGCTTTCCCTGCGCCTGTATCGCTCAATGATAGCTGTTTCGAACGATATCCCTTTTAGCCGGGGAACTTTTAGCGTGACATCTCCTGAGGTTGTGGTTAGATTTCGGTTGTAGTGGCCGCTGCGGTATCCTTGCCTGACTTCGTTACGCTCGTACCTTGCCGCTTGGGTTAGCTTCTCTGCTTCTGCTTCCAGCAGCCCATTCAATGTTTCTTCCACGCTGCCACGGACCAATTCCCTGATTTGCCCCTTGATGATTTCCTCGTTTAACTGTACAATCTTCTCGGACATGGTTTGCTGTCTCCTTTCGAATGGTGTGTCGCAACCTCATTCTACCAGAGACCTGCATTCCTTGTCCCTTTTTTATCCTTTTTTGAATTTGCGCAATTTATTGTACCTTATCGTTATCTGTGGGAAAGACGGATTTGGATTTAGTCACCTTGCGAAGTTAGCGGTTGAATCCTTCAATGGCGTTTGTGGTATAGATGGTTTTTCGAACCTCGCCCGGATACTTGAAATAGGTGCTGAGGCCCGCCCAGCTTGCCCGCCAGGACTGCACGGTCTTGGGTATTTCTTGCCCCAGAGTTCCTCAAATCGCTCCAGTTCGGCCAGCACAGCCGGCTCATCCACGGCGGCGTACACTCGCTTGAGGTCGGCCTTCAGCGGCTTGATATCCTTGTAAAACACAAGCTTTGTGGTATTACGGATTTCGTTAATTACGCTTTTTTGGATTTCCGCCTTGGGATACACCGCCTCAATCGCGTCCTGGAAGCCTGTCAGACCGTTTACGCTCACAATAAGCATTATACTCCCGTTCCCCTATGGTAAGATGCTTATAGTGACCAAACTTGCCTTCCTCCCTTATATTTGGTTGTCCTGATAACTCCCATTGTACAAAGTTTGCTTGTTGGTCACTATCTTTCACTCAAGTGGTGCACTTGAAATGTAAACCTACAGATCATTTCGTAGCGATTTCATTGTTCTGAGACAGCATCTTCCGTTTCTTTCAATAATCCTGCCCATTCCTCAGGCAGCGGTGCGGTGAAGGATAGAGGGTTGCCTGTTACAGGATGAAGGCAGTCCAAATGAACGGAATGCAGCGCCATGCGGCCCGATAATTCTGCTGTTTCCCGGCCATAAAGAAAATCTCCCGCCACCGGGTAGCCCAAAAATTGCAGGTGTACCCGGATTTGGTGGGTGCGTCCCGTTTCCAGCCTCAGTTTGATAAGACTTCTGCCATTGCCGGATTGTAACGTTTGATAATGGGTAACGGAAGGCTTCCCCTCCGACAAAATGCACCGCTTCACGCCATTTGGGCTTACCTTCCCGATAGGCGCGTCGATAATGCCGCTGGATGGAGCAGGAATACCCTCCACTACCGCCATGTATTCCCGAACAAAGTCCGGCGTATGCAGTTGGCTTTGCAGCCGCTGCTGTGCATAAGCGTTTTTGGCAATGGCCATCAATCCGCTGACGCCCTTATCCAGCCGGTTTACCGGACGGTATACAAAGGGGCTGTCCGAGCACAAATGTGCCGCCACATAATTTTCCAGCGTATCCGTCCCCTGTCTTATGGAGGATTGGCTGGGCAGGGGTGCGGGCTTTATAACGATGAGCAGGTCTTCATCCTCATAGGCAATGGAAAGCGGAATGGCCTGGGGTAGCACCCGCGTCCCAGTGTCCTCCGGGAGAAGAAGGGTAATAGCCTGGCCTGCCCGCACTTTTTGATCGGCATGGGTGGGTATACCGTCTACCAACAGGCCATTTTGAAACTTGATGCTTGAAAACAGATGGCGGCCCAGCTTCAAACGGGCAAACACCACCTGTTTTAGCTGGCGCCCCGCTTCCTGTTCTTCAACAATAAAGGATAAACGGCGCATCGGCTATTCACCGTCCGCGTCGCTGGCAGGAACTTTTGCAAGGAAAGCAAGTATTCTTGCAGTGCAATCATTCTTTCGCGCCGTCGCTGTGCGCCAGGAATCCGACAACGGGAAGTAGACACCATCCTTGGCGGCGGTGCCCATATCCCATTCTCCCCTCGTGTTCCGGCAGGCCATCAGCCAGTCCGACGCAAAGGCCAGCTGTTTCCGGCATGCGGGGTGATCGTATTCCGCCAAAAGCTCCAGCGCGCCAAGATATCTGCTGGCTTCCTTGGATTGAAAAGGGGGAGGCTGATTAAGGGGATGGGAAACCATGTAGTAAAGCCCGGCGTGGTGGTGCAGCAGGTGTTGAAAAAATGCTTCCGCCGTCTGTTCGGAGAGACGATTCCGCAGTAATGCCACCAGGTAAAAGTGACAAAGGTCGCGGCTTCTGCCGTGGGCGGGATAGTGGGCAAACTGTTCACGGTATGCTTCAAAATACGCACCCTGATCATATCTCCCCGCGACGAAAGCGGCTTCAACGATATACGCCCACTGATCGGCCACTTGATTGGCCAAATCGTCTTCGCTTGTGAACAGCGTAATCCAGGCGGCGGGCATCATACGCTGAAAGATGGGCCAATCAGGCGTTTTTTCCACATGGTCCGGCATGACCTGTGATCCTTCCAGGTATGCATGCAGGGCTGATAACGCCATTTGAATAGGTGGGTCGCCAATGGTGCAGCCCAGAATGCGCAGCCTGCGCAAAGCCTGCTCCGTGGTGATAGGATGCTTACCCGGTTCGCTGAGGGTATGAAAATACCCCCACAGGCCGTCTGGCTGCTGCCGGGCAAGAATCTCCCGGACCCATCTGCTTTCCTTCCACATAGATACTGCCATCCCAAATCAAATGAATATACACATTATACCATACAAGCAGGAAAAGAAAAGCGCCCGGCGAATGCCGGACGCCCTGATATGAATGTGGATTGCTTACTCGGCAGGTGTGAATACGGGTACGACGTTGTTGGCCAAAAGGTAATCATAAACTTTCTTTGTGTACAGCACAGTCTGCAGTGCTTTGACAAAGTCAGCGTCCACATCCTCGGGCCGGACGACCACATAGTTGGTGTAGACTTTGCCTGCTTCGCTTTGAGCGGGCTCCAGAAATACGGCGTCTTTGGCAGGAGTGAGGCCGGCATCCAAGGCAAAATTGCCATTGATGACCGCAAAGTCGGCATCAGCCAGGGTTGCGGGCAGGGTGGCCG
>JAEWNM010000378.1 GCA_023392755.1 Bacillota bacterium | reverse complement strand
GTTGCTCACGCGTTACTCACCCGTCCGCCGCTAGAAACCCCGAAGGGGTTCCCCGCTCGACTTGCATGTGTTAGGCACGCCGCCAGCGTTCGTCCTGAGCCAGGATCAAACTCTTGTGTTTAATCCTTTATCCCTTATCTTGGAGTCCTTCCCGCGGTTTCCCGCTTGAAGTTTCCCTCGACAAAGTTTAAACTCATTCTTAGAATCGACTGTCGATTTCTTTCTCTTCTTCTTGAGTCTTTTCAACTCTGTATCGTTTTCAAGGTTCGGTGCCGCTTGAGGCGACGTTCGTTAGTCTAACACAGCACATACACCTTGTCAACACATTTTTCGCAATAAAATCCGCTTTTTTTCGATTCAATTTTTACCACGTACGTTCCATTTTGAACGCCATTAATCGTTCGCTTTTTCATGCGAATTGGCATGTTATAACGCCGTGACGCTATATTTTGTTCGGCAAAATTTATACCAGCCTATCTATCCGCACATCCGGCATATGGACAAGGCATATACCCTATGATATCATTGCTCCAGCATGGCATGATTCACGGCACGTAAGCGCCTTTTCAAGAAAACCCGACATCAATCTACTATATATATACGCTTGCCGTTTTGGTATTGTGTTCAATAATGGGGAGGATGGCCAAACATGCAAAAGAAGCGGTTCAGCCGGCGGGGCCTTCGTTCGTCCATGTGGCGCCTTGCGCTGCTGTATATGGCAGCCGCCGCCCTGCGCTTTGGCCTTTCCCTTGCGCTAAGCAACAATCCTTTCATTGCACCTGATGAACTGCTTTACCACAACATAGCCAAATCAATACTTGCGCAGGGCAGTATTCTTGTGCGCGGGCAGCCGGCCGTATATGAGAGCCTGTTCTATCCGCTGCTGCTGATACCGCTGTATCTGCTGCCGGGAAGCTTTGACATGTTCAGAGCGATTCAGCTTTTCAATATCCTGCTGATGACAAGCGCCGTTTTTCCGGGGTTTTTGCTGGCCAGACGGCTGCTGGGGAAAGAGAGCCATGCCTGGATCTGCGTATGCTTAATTCTTCTTATGCCGGACATGGCTTTGGCCCAATTGATGATATCGGAGAGCGTGTGCTATCCGCTGTTATTCTGGATGCTGTATCTGGCCTATCGGGCGTTTGACGGAGCCTTCGGCTGGAAAGACGCCATTGCCGTAAGTGCGCTGGGCGCGCTGCTGTACTTTGCAAAGCCAGGCCTCGTGGCGGTACCCGCCGCCTTTTGCGTGACATTTGTTTTGTTTGCCGTAAAAAGCAAAAGCAGGAAACAGCTTTGCAATGCTGTGGTGACCTTAACGATGCTGGCTGCTTTTGTCGCCGGCATCCAATTGCTTTGCAGGTTTGGCTTCCATGTGGATTCCACCAAAACCAGCATATACGGCGAACAGTTTGCGGAGCTGACATCCGCAAACCTGCTGGTCGTTGTGCAGGGTGTTGTTCTGTACCTGTACTTTTTCCCGGTTGCAGCTTCCATTATCCCGGCGCTTTTGCCCTTTTCCGGCATGGGAAGGATGACGGGGGGCAAAAGGTATTTCACGGCGATGATGCTGCTGCTGCTTTTGGCAACCATACTCGGGGTGAGCTATGTCATTTTTCTGTATGAATGGAAGGGGACCCCATTCGCGGGACGTATCCATATGCGGTATCTGGCCGCCTATATCCCGGTGCTGGTGATGCTTTCACTGTCCGATGAGCTGATGAACATGAAGCGCAGCCGCTCCCTGCTGATTTGTATGTCGCTGCTGTTTGCAGCAACCATTGCCCTGACGCCAGGCGCCAGCACCTTTAGCGGCCAGGAGCGTATGGACGCCCTGACACTGTCCATATTCGCCACGGACTGGTTTGGCATCAGCACCAAAACGGTTGCGCAGATTTTGCTGATCTCAGGAATCCCGGCTGCCGCGCTGGTTTTATGGCGATGGGGCTGGACCCGAAGCGTGCGCCGTACGTTTCTTGGCATATGCGCCGCCATGCTGCTGCTCAACAACGTATCCGCATATGCCCTTTTGCACCTGAACACGGATAAGCTTCTGGCGGATGACGCCAGGGAAACAGCACGCCTCGCCGATGGCCAGGCCGTGCTGTACGTAACTAACAACGAATACCACTCCGGCAGCAGCTATGCGCTGGATGTACGCTTCCGCCACCCCCTGGACACGGTGACCGTCAATGACCTGGCGGTATCCATGCTGGATTCGGACGGCACGTACAAGCCGTTTTTTCCCCGGTCGTACTGGCCTACCTACCCGGATCACGATACCCCCGACGCGGGCATGATGATACTGGAAGGCAATCTGTTGCCGCTTCTTCAATTGGCGCCCGGCCTGGAGGCCACGAAGACGCAAAACGGCAATTTCGCATTGATACCGATACAAAAAGGCCGCCCATGGCTTTACAGCATACTGGCCGGGCACAAAAACGGCATTATACCGGCCAAAGAAGTATGCACCATCATATTGTTTGCCCCTGGGGGGCAGCCTGATGGCGGCACGCGGCTGAGGATCAATGCCAGCGGCAGCGGGGACCTGATCATGAAGACAGACAGCTGGAAGGGCAGCGTGCCGCTTACCGGGGAGGCGGCATGGCACGAGGCGGAGCTTCCCCTAACGGGCACCAAGGCGGAGCAAATTGATTTATACTGTGTCGCGGCGGATGTGCAGGTTTTTGCGTATGAGATCGTACAGTGAACAAAATCCGGCCTCAAACAGTATAAAGACATGAAAAATACAATTCCGGATACGCATACCCGCCCGGATGGACAGGCGGGTATGCCGGCGCCTCCCGCCGTTGCATTAAATAGGAAAAAGTGCCGCATCAATACACACAAAGCGGCCACATGCACCCAGGCGGCGCATGGCGCATGGCAGGCACTGTCGATTGACAAGCGTTTTTCGTATTGTATAATGTAAGAACACAAACCGCATGGGTTTGCGCAAAGGAGGTTCCTTATATCATGTCCAAGGTGACTTTTCAGGCCGAACTTTGCAAGGGCTGCGGCCTGTGCGTGGACGTATGCCCCCGCAAGATACTTGTTTTGTCAAAAAGGGAAGTCAATAGCCGCGGTTATCATCCCGCGGAATGCATTGACCAGAAGCAGTGCATCGGCTGTGCCTTTTGCGCCAGGATGTGCCCCGACTGCGTAATTACGGTGGAAAAATAGGAGGCGGTAATTTTGGCTCAGGAAAAAATGCTGATGAAGGGCAATGAGGCTATTGCCGAGGCCGCCATCCAGGCGGGCTGCCGGTTCTTTTTCGGTTATCCCATCACGCCGCAAAATCAAATTCCCGAGTACATGTCACAGCGCATGCCCAGGGAGGGCGGATGCTATCTGCAGGCGGAAAGCGAGGTAGCGGCCATCAATATGGTATACGGCGCCGCCGGTGCCGGGGCGCGGGTGATGACCTCATCCTCCAGCCCGGGAATCAGCTTAAAGCAGGAAGGCATCAGCTATATCGTGGGTGCGGAATTGCCCTGCGTAATCGTGAATATGGTGCGCGGCGGCCCCGGCCTTGGCTCCATACAGCCCGCTCAGAGTGATTATTTTCAAAGCACCCGTGGCGGCGGCCACGGCGATTACCGCATGGTCGTGCTGGCTCCGGCCTCCGTACAGGAAGCGGTGGAAATGACACAGCTTGCCTTCGACATCGCCGACCGGTACCGCAATCCCGTTTTGGTGATGGGCGACGGCCTTATCGGCCAGATGATGGAGCCGGTGCAGATGCCCGACTATGCCCCCGCCGCCGATCTGCCCGAAAAAGCCTGGGCGGCAGGCTCCGGCAAGGAACGGGCCATTATCAACAGCCTGTTCATTGATCCCGTTGTGCTGGAAAAACACAACCTGAAGCTTCAAAAGAAATATAACCTGATGACGCAAAACGAAGTCCGTGTTCAAACCGAGCTCACCGAAGACGCCGATTATATCCTGGTGGCTTACGGCACTACCGCCCGTGTAGCCCGCAGCGCCATGCGCAAGGCCAGGGCCGCCGGGCTGAAGGTAGGCCTCATCCGGCCCATCACGCTGTGGCCTTTCCCCGAAAAGGCAATAGCGGAGGCAGCCAAGCATGCCAAGGCGTTCCTCACCGTGGAAATGAGCCTGGGCCAGATGGTGGAGGATGTGCGCCTGGCGGTGAACGGCGCAAAGCCTGTGCACTTTTTTGGGCGGACCGGCGGCATGGTGCCCTCTGTGCGGGAAGTGCTGGACCAGCTGCAAACTATCTGCGGGGAGGGAAAGTAAATGGCCGTCGTATTTGAAAAAACAAAAATGCTCACCGATAAGCCCATGCACTACTGCCCCGGCTGCACCCATGGCATCATACACCGGCTGGTGGGAGAAGCCATTGAGGAATTGAACATGCAGGACAAGGCCATCGGCGTGGCGCCGGTGGGCTGCGCGGTGTTTGCCTACGATTATTTCAACTGTGATATGATGCAGGCCGCCCACGGCCGGGCACCGGCGGTGGCCACGGGCATCAAGAGGGTGCATCCGGACCACATGGTGTTCACCTATCAGGGTGACGGCGACCTGGCCTCCATCGGCGCGGCGGAAATCATCCATGCCGCCACCCGTGGTGAAAAGATTACCGTGATCTTTGTGAACAACGCCATTTACGGCATGACCGGCGGGCAGATGGCCCCTACCACCCTGCCTGGGCAGGTGACCACCACCTCCCCCTATGGACGGGATGTGGATCACTGCGGTTATCCCATCCGCGTCAGCGAAATGCTGGCCACCCTAGATGGGCCCGCTTATATCGCGCGGGTTTCCACCCATGATGTCAAGCATATCCTGGAGGCGAAAAAGGCAATCAAAAAGGCGTTCGAAATGCAGGCACAGGGCAAGGGCTTTGCGCTGGTGGAGGTTTTGTCCACATGCCCCACCAACTGGGGCATGACGCCCAAGGAAGCCTTGAAGTGGCTGGAGAGCGATATGATTCCCCAATATCCCCTGGGCGTGAAAAAGGAGGTGGGCTGACATGGAGGCCCAATTCCTGATCGCGGGATTCGGCGGCCAGGGCATTTTGCTCATAGGCCAATTGATGGCCAAGGCGGCCATGCATGAAGGAAAAAATGTAAGCTGGATGCCCAGCTACGGCCCGGAGATGCGCGGCGGCGAAGCCAACTGCGCCGTTGTGATAAGCGACGAGCCTATCGGCAGCCCGCTGGTGACTGAGCCGCCCGTAGCCGTTATCATGAACCTGCCATCGCTCAAAAAGTTTGAACCTACCATGGAGCCGGGAGGGCTTTTGCTGTACAACACCTCCCTCATCGACGCCGTGCCGGACCGGAAGGACACAAAAATCCTGCCCATTCCCTGCAACGAAATCGCCGAATCCCTGGGCAATGGCCGGGTGGCCAACATGGTCATGCTGGGAGCCATCATTGAAGCCACAAGCGCCATCAGCCTGGACAGCGCCATGGCTGCCCTGAAGGACGTCTTTGGCGAAAAGAAGGCCAACCTCCTGCCACTCAACCGCAAAGCCATGGAAGCCGGCATGGATGCGGCACGCAAGGCCATGTAGGGGAACGAACAAGAAGAATTTTGCGGGGAGGGCTTCTTTCTCAAAAGAAGTCCTCCCCGCACCTGTGAACTGACCCAAGAAAGCTTTATTGAAAAGAGCCGCGGATATTGGCAAGATGGAACTTGAATTGGCTTTACTGAAACACCGCCGCCGCCTCCACCCCTTCAAACACCATCCGCTGCTCCCTGGGCTTACGCCAGTTCATCAATATCACCTGGCCCGGCAGTGAATCGCTCACCAAAACCTCCTCTCCCCGGACACTCAGCATGCTTGGAAGCCCAAAGCTGTCGGACCGCCATACCACCTTTTTGAGCCGGAGTGATACCTGGGCCAGCATGCCAACAGACCCGGCCAGCACCGTTCCATCCTTAAGCGGCTGAAGCGCTCCGGGCAGCCCCGGCAGCACCAGCACCTCCTCCATAACCGCCCGGTTGCCTGCGATAAAGCCCAGCAGTGTCTGCACCTCCCCGTCCTCCACAGCGCACAGCACCGCCAGCCCGCCCTCGGCAAAGGCCGCCTGGCAGGCTATGCCCGGCACGGGTATGCGCCGGTAAAGATTCAAAGACGGCGCCTGAAACAAAAGCACCTCCCCCGCTGCGCCCCCCGCCACAGCCACCAGCTTGCCGGTTGGATGAACCTGCACGCTGCGGGGGTATACGCCCGCGGCGTTGCCGTACAAAAGCTCGCCCGTGGCAGCGGCTACCGTATGCAGGCTGTCGGCCTCGCCGCTGAGCAAATACAGCCAGCCCCCCTCGGGAGAGGATTGCATGCATTCCAAACCCGGCGGCGCTGGGAATTCCCCCTCGGCCTTCCAATCCCCTTCCCAAAATACAAACCGCTGCACGATATCCCGCTTTTTGCAGGCGCAGAAAAACTGCGCCGCCGACGGGCACGGAGCATGCGGCCAATGAAGCGCGCAGGAAATACGCCGGAAATTATCCCGACTCCATAAAAAAAGACCCAGTTCCCTATCGGCTATCCAAATGACAGGTTGCATGCGCCGCGCCCCTTCATCTCCCCTTCAGGGTCTTATGATGCATTTTATGAGCGGGACGGCATTGGGTGCGAAATTGGCGCGGCGGCAATTTGAAAGGCTTGCAGGATTTGAGCCGCCGTTCCAAGAATGTGTCTATGTTTATTTATCGATTCGGAGGTATGTGCATGTTCGTTTACAAAACCAAGGGCACCTGCGCCAGGCAAATCAAGCTGGAAATCAACGACGGCGTCATCACAGCCTGCGCCTTTGTGGGCGGCTGCGCGGGCAACGCACAGGGCCTGTCCAGAATGGTCGTCGGCCAGAACGCCCTGGAAATAGCCCAACGCCTGGCCAACATCCCATGCCAGGGTGATACATCCTGCCCGGACCAGCTGGCCAAAGCCATACTGGCCTATACGGAGCAGGCTTCGCGCTGAAAACCGCAATGCGTTTCATACGTCATTTGGCAAGGGCCGGCCGCTTGTAATTTCAAGGGATTATGATAGAATAAGATTGTTCACCAAACGACTTAAGGAGCTTTCGATTTTGACCGATACCATCAACACAATGTTTTCCCAGTTGAACCTCAGCGCGGAAATACTCAAGGCCGTGGAAAAAATGGGTTTTACCGAGGTCACACCGGTACAGCAGAAAACCATTCCCGTGATGATGGCGGGGCAGGACATTATCGCCCTGGCTCCCACCGGCACGGGCAAGACGGCCGCCTTTGGCATACCCATGCTGGAATATGTCAGCCTTTCGGACCAGCGCATCCAGGAGGTGGTGCTCTGCCCCACCCGGGAGCTGGCTTTGCAGATTGGCGATGAGCTGACCAGCCTTGCCGCCTTCATACCGGAGGTGCGCATCGCCGTCCTCTATGGCGGGCAGCCCATTGCAAAGCAAATGACGCAACTAAAGCGCAAGCCGCAAATCATCGTTGCCACGCCGGGGCGCATACTGGACCATATGCACAGGGGCACCGTAAAGCTTACCCATGTGCACACCATGGTGCTGGACGAGGCCGATGAAATGCTGAAAATGGGCTTTGTCAAGGATGTGACCAGGATCATTGAGTCCGCGCCGGCGGACCGGCAGCTGGTCATGTTTTCGGCCACAACCAATCCCGACCTGATGACCATCGCTTGGAAGTTTCAGCACGACGCGGTGGAGATCACCATTCCCGCCACGAAGGAAAACCGGCCCCAGATTACACAGTACGTTATCGCCAGCCAGCGTGAAAAGAAGTATGACCATCTTTTATACCTGCTGGACGCCAATGTGTACCACCGGGTAATGATTTTTTGCAACACCAAGGATATGACCCAGCGCCTGTCCACCCGGCTGCAAAAAGCCGGGTACAGCGCAGACTGCATTCATGGCGACGTCAAGCAAAGCCAGCGCAACACGGTGATGCAATCCTTCCGCAAGGGCAAGTTTGAAATTCTCGTAGCCACCGACGTGGCGGCCCGGGGCATAGATGTGGACGACGTGGAAGCCGTAATCAATTATGACCTGCCCAATGAAAACGAGTATTACCTCCACCGCATCGGCCGAACCGGCCGTGCCAAAAAGCACGGCGTATCCTTTTCCCTGGTGCCCTTTGCCGACAGCGTCCGCATGGATGAGATACTGCGCTACCTGATCGCCAAGCCCATCCCCCTGCGCTTTGATGAGATGGGCACACTGGTCGGGGAAGACGGGGAGCCGTTTTTCGAAAACATGTAGCCCTTGGCTTACACGACATAGATGATTGGCATATCTTTAAGATGCCTGTGTATTTCCTCCCGCAAAAAGGCCTCCCCCGCACGGCGCAGGTCGTCTTTATAGCAGTATTTTCCCCGGCCCCTTCCTGTCATCAGGGAGGGGTCGTACAATTCCGGGGCGCGGGGAAAGGCCTGGCTGTTGATCGCCCGGTGGACGAAGCTGTAGGTCATGAATATGACCTCAATGAACAAGGTTTTTTTCGCTTTCTCGCAAAGCCCTTCCGCCAGCTGGGCCAGCAACTCCTTGTACTTCTCCTGCCAATTTTCCACCACAATCACTGGGGCAATCAGCAGCCCCGCCGGATACCCCGCATCACAAACGGCATTCAGCGCCCGTATCCGGTCTGGCAGGGGCGAGGTGCCCAGCTCGATTTTTGAAATAATCTCTTTGGGGTTGACGCTCATGCGCACGATGGTCCTGCCCCTATGGTCAAGGTCTAAAATCGGCTCCACCATGTCAAACTTGGTGGGAAAGGTCAAATAGCCCCGTTCTCTCTTCGCGAAGGTCTCAATGGTCCATGGCAGGTTTTCCGTAATCGTGTTTTCCAGTATCAGGTCACTGTTGCTGCCGATTTCAAAGGTTAAATCCCTATCTGATTCCCTTGCTGTTTTGATAAGCTTGTCCATCATCTGCTCCCGGTTGACGAACACCCGCAGATAGGAACATTTATTGTAATTGCAAACAAGATAGCAGTACAAACACATGGCGCTGCAACCCGAAGAGGTATAAGGCACAAGATAGTCGGACACCTTGTGGTTTTCCACGTATTTGTGCGTCTTGCGCACGCCCACCACAAGGTGCTGCTTCATACGGCCAAATTCCTTGTTTTCCTGCTCCCGCATGCAGGGGATGTTGTTGTGGCTGTCTATGGGAATCCACGGGACATGGCCATACTTGATTTTCAAATACCCTCCCAGAGGATACGACAGAACGTCAGGCTCATAATAAACGGCGTCGGGAAACACAATTTTCACCTCCTGGATAGTATGAAAGGTGAAAAGGCCCGCTATTCCAAGCAAAGGGCACATAAAAAAGCGCCGGATCAGCTCCTGGCGCTTTATCATGTATATTTTGCAGGGCTTAGTCCAAAGGCCGGATCAGAATCAGCGGCGTCAATTCGTCTCCCTGTCCGGAGGGGTTGTCCTTCATGGCCTCCTGTAGCTCCTCGTCGGATAAGGGCATGTTGGATGACTTGCCAAGCTGATCCCTTTGTATGTCGTTGGCGTCCATCAAAACAACAGGTATGCCCGTTTCACGGCTGAGCTTTTCACACAGCTCGTCCGCGTTGGAAGGGTTGATCAGCGCCAGGCTTCTGTACACCTCGAAGCTGGAGCGGAAATAAAACCCGTCAATACCGCCCACACCTTTGCCGCACACCTTGTAGAACACGCCGTGAACCCCAAACGGCCTTGTGATGGCGCTTAGAAACGCCGCCAGCAGCACCCTTGGCAGCCCGCAGATATCGATGACCAGTTGCAGCTTGTAAGGTTCGTGCATGCCGACGCCTGTATGGTTGATGCCCGCGAAACGCCACAGCAGGTTGGCCCAGAAGCCCGGCTTCACCTCATCCTTGGTCTTGACGCTCTGAACGCACATGCACATGACTTTCGCGCCAAAGGAAAGCACGTCTCCTGGCTCGAACAGGGGCATGACATATCTGCGCACCAGTTCCGCCTGGCTTTCGCCCCGCTGAACAAAATGCGTCTGAATGGCAAACCGGTCATATCTGCGCCCGCTGTTGCCCGTAATGGTGCCCCGGTCGAAATAGACGATGCCGTCCTTCTCCCGCCGCTGGTTGTCCAAATTGCGGGAAGCGATGATGCCCATGCCGCCGTCCTCCCATTGCCATAAAAACTTTGGCCCATTGTACTATGGAAAACATTCCTTGTCAATTTCTAAGGTTGCGTCAATCCCGGCCATTTCATGCGGTTTTGGAAAATGTGACTTGAAATACAAAAAAAGAACGGGCACTTCCCGTCCTTTTTCATGATTCCTGTGTTCACGCAAGCAGCCGCGCGTCGGGGCAACACTAAACCCCCGATAAAAAGCCTCTCCGGCACCGCACCTGTGTCCTTGGGAAAGGAGAGACACAGTTCGGCTTAAGATCAGCCTGCTGCTTTTTTAGATCTCAATGCTTCTCGAAACAGCTGGCACTGCATTTCATCCAACCTGCGGCCCAGTTTTACAGCTTCCTCCGTCTTGCCCTGGGTATAGCAGTTCTCCAGCTTCCATCTCAAAAACTTCTCTTCATCCTTGACATCCGCTTCTCTCATGCGCTCGCCTCCTCTGACATTAACAGGTGCTGGTATACAACATATTGTATAACCTCTCCTTTCCACGTACAGCATAAACTGTATTTCGCCGCATTGCAACAGCGAAAGCAGGGAGCTTTTGTCGAAGGCTGTCATGTTTGAAAATATTTATAAATGTAATCCCTCTGATCTCGCCGTTCCTTGCGATTTTGTCTTGCCACATGGGTAACGCAGGATTTCCTCATTGCGGGGGGGGATTGCATTCCATGCCGCGCTATAGTATAATGATGCGCACAACGTGATGATGGGCAGCCGCCCGGTTTTCCGCTTTTCAGAGAGCGCTTCGTCGGTGCAAGAAGCGCAGGCGGATAAGGGTTTCCCGGCCCGGAGCATGCGGCCAATCACCGCCGGTTTGCCCCCGATACAGGGCCTCAAGGTGGGCGCGGAAGCGCCAAGCCGGGTGGTACCGCGAAGCACGCTTCGTCCCTGCGCAATTTGATGCGGCAGGGCTTTTTTGTACCCTTGCCGAGAAGAGGAGGGTTTCCCATGGCCAAGGAAAAGAACCAGGAATTTGTGCAGCACATCACACCCAGGGACGTTGATTTTTCCCAATGGTATACCGATGTGATACTGCAAAGCGAGTTGGTGGACTATGCGCCTGTGCGCGGCTGCATGATCGTCAGGCCTTACGGCTACGCCATTTGGGAGCGCATCCAGCAGGAGATGGACGCGCGCTTCAAAGCAACCGGGCATCAAAATGTGTATATGCCCATGCTCATCCCCGAGAGCCTGCTCCTAAAAGAGGCGGAGCATGTGGAAGGCTTTGCCCCGGAAGTGGCCTGGGTGACCCAGGGAGGCAGCGAGCCGCTCACAGAGCGGCTGGCCATCCGCCCCACCAGCGAAACCATATTTTGCGCCATGTATTCCAAATGGGTGCAGTCCTGGCGTGATTTGCCCATGAAGTACAATCAATGGTGCTCCGTGATACGCTGGGAAAAGAGCACGCGGCCTTTTTTGCGCACCAGCGAGTTTTTGTGGCAGGAAGGCCATACCATCCACGCCACCGCGGAAGAAGCCCAGGAAGAAACGCTTCAAATGCTGGAGGTATACCGGGAAGTAGCCGAACGCGAGCTGGCGCTGCCGGTGTACGTGGGCCGCAAGAGCGACAAGGAAAAATTTGCCGGGGCCCAGGCCACCTATTCCATGGAGGCCATGATGCAGGACGGCAAGGCACTGCAGGCCGGCACCAGCCACAACTTCGGCACCAACTTTGCCGAAGCCTTTGAAATACAGTATTTGAGCAAGGACGGGCAGCTGACCCACGTGCATGAAACAAGCTGGGGCACGTCCACCCGGCTTATCGGCGCCATCATCATGACCCACGGCGACGAACGCGGCCTGCGCATGCCGCCCCGCATCGCCCCTGTTCAGGTAGTCATCGTGCCCATAGCCGCCCACAAGGGAGGCGTCATCGAAGCTTGTGAAAAGATTGCCGCCGGTTTGAAGGCCGGCGGGCTGCGCGTTACCCTGGACGACCGGGATACCTACAGCCCCGGCTACAAGTTCAACCACTGGGAGCTGCGCGGTGTTCCCCTCCGCCTGGAAGTGGGCCCCCGTGACCTGGAAAAAGGGCAGGTTCTGGCCTGCCGCCGGGATACCTTTGAAAAAATTGAACTGCCCATGGACGGCCTGGCTGTCAGGATTCCCGAGCTTTTGCAGGATATTCAGGACACGCTTTTCGCCCAGGCCAAGGCCTTCAGGGACGAGCGTACCCACGAGGTCCACACCATGGAAGAACTGACCGCCGCCGTGCAGGCCGGTTTCGCCAAAGCCATGTGGTGCGGCCATCAGGAGTGCGAGGACAAGGTGAAATCAGAGCTCAACGCCACCAGCCGCAACATGCCCTTCGACCAAACACCCATCGGCCATACATGCGCCATCTGCGGCAAGCCTGCCGATAAGGTGATGTACTTCGCCAAGGCGTACTGAGCAAGGAAGGACACAAATGCCGGCGCCAGCCAACCCGCCGGAACCAGGCGGGGACGGTACAGCATCCTGTTTCTGTCCCTTGTTAAATTTATCCGTAGGCGATAGAGGGCGGGCTCTTTCATGAAAAAGAGCCCGCCCCGCGTATTTCACGCGCGCCTTCCTCCGTTGACACGCCCTTGTGATTGCCGTATCATATCTGCAAAAGGGAGGATATTTTGATGTCTTGGACCTACGTGCTATGGGACTGGAACGGTACGCTTTTGGACGACGTGCAGACGGCCGTCGATGTCAATAACGAAATTTTCCCCCGTTTCGGCTTTCCCCCGCCCGGAGGCGTGGCGGACTACCACCGGCTGTTCCGCTTCCCCGTTCGGGAATATTACCGCGACCTGGGCATAACGGACGACATTTTCCCCGACGTGGCCAGCGCTTGGCTTAAGGGGTACATGGTAAAAAGCAGGGAATGCCGCCTGCAAAAGCACGCCTTGGAATCGCTGGAGGCATTCCGCCAGGCAGGCTTTATCCAAGCCATTTTATCCGCTTCCAAGGAAGAATACCTGCATGAACAGATTGCCCGCTACCCGATTGGCAGCTATTTCCAGGCCGCTTTGGGGCTTTCCCACATATATGCCACCAGCAAGGTGGATTTGGCCAGGGAATTCTTGAAAAACAGCGGCGTCAACCCCCGCCGGGCCATTTTTCTGGGGGATACGCTGCACGACGCGGAAGTGGCGCAGGCCATCGGCTGCGACTGTATTCTGGTCGCAAGGGGACATCAGCCGCTTACAACGCTTAAAAAAGCAAACGTCCCCGTGTTTGGGGACCTTGAAAACGCGAAAGAATATGTGCTGTCCCAAGGCCCCGGCCCGCAAGCTCCATAGCCGCAAGGCTTCGCCGCCCCATAAAGCGCCGGCAGGGCGGGGGCAGGTTCCATGCGCTTCCATCAACAATAAAAGAGGAACTGCGATGACACCGGTACCCGACAACCCAACGCTTATGGAAAGCGTAAACAGCACCCTGGAAAACGCGGGCCAGGCAGCCGGGCAGTTTTTAAGCGACCTGCCCATGTGGCTGAGCAAGCTGCTGTTGGCAAGCCTTGTCATACTGCTGGGGGCGCTTGCCGTGCGCCTTGGCCGCCGCCTGATACGCAAAATGATGCGGACCAAGGAAGGCCGTACCCCCGGCCAGCGGGAAACGCTGCGCTCCCTGACCACCAGCGTTTTCAACTACATCATGTATTTCCTCATCTCCACCATTGCGCTGGGCGTGTTTGGCGTGAATGTGACCTCCATGATCGCGGTGGCCGGGGTAGGCGGCATCGCCGTCGGCTTTGGGGCACAGACGCTGGTGAAGGATGTCATCTCCGGCATCTTTCTATGGGTGGAGGGGAACATCACTGTGGGGGATATTGTAGAGGTGAACGGCCTCTCCGGCGAGGTGGAATCCATCGCGCTGCGCGCCACCTCCATCCGCCACTTCAGCGGCAATCTTTATGTGGTGCCCAACGGCGATATCCGCACCGTTACCAACATGACCCGCACCTTCAAAAGAGCCATCGTGGATGTGCGCCTGCCCTATGAGGAAAATTTGGAAAAGCTGCTGGCGATTTTGGAGGATGAGATGCAAAAGGCAGGCGAGGCCATTGCAGGCCTCACCGAAACGCCGGAGGTGGCGGGCGTGCTGGCCTTTGAGGCGGACAGCATCATTGTGCGCCTGTCCGCGCTGTGCCCGGTAAAGGAAAACTGGCGTATTGAGCGGGAGCTGCGCAGGCGCGTCAAGAACCGCTTTGACCAGGAGGGGATACAAATGCCCCACATAAGCAAGGTTATGGTCAAATAGCATACGGCGCCATTTTTGTCATCAGGCCCATCGCCTGTTATGCCGTTTGCCCGCCCGGCACAGGCCGGCCCCCGGATACCGGACTGCCGCCGGACCTGATTTCATAGGAGTACAGCAGGCCCTCGGACGACACCAGAAAAATGTGTGTGTCCCCCTTTTGCAGATACAGCACGGGCTGCCCCCCTCCCTCCGATATGCTGATCAGCCCCGCAATATCCGATACGGGGAGCGGCACTGCGCCGCTGTCCCTGGGGTCGGCCTTGATAACCACCAGTTTGCCCCTGCATTTTTGCATGGCCTGTTTGAGCATTGTCAGCTCCGGCCCGGGTGTGCGCGGGCTGAAAAATATGAATACGCCTATAGACAAAAGCAGCATGGCACAGGCGGCCGCCAAATAAAGCAGCGTCCCGCTGCCCAGGTCTGCCTCCGGCGCGATACTTTGCTGCGCCCTGTTCAGTTCCATTTCATTATCCGGCGAGCCGGATAGCCGGAACACGCTGCTGTCCAGCGGTATGGTCAGCTTAAGGGGCATGCTGCTTATCGTTTTTCCGCCATCTGAATCCATGATGACATCCACCGAAATATTCAAATCAAGTTTGGATGTCACGGCAATGTGGTAAGCGCTTTGAAAGCTTTCGATCATTTGGATATAGGATGCCAGGGGCAGCTGAAATTTTCGGGTATCGCTAAAAGACGGGCCTGCATAGTCCTGCGTATCTCCGGCAAGTTTTGGATAATCCTGCATAAGCAGCAGCCCGTTGCTTCCGGTATCCTGATTGGCCTGCAAAACCCCATCCACCCGATAGGCAATCTTAACCGGCATGCCCTCAGGCGCGTCATGCAAAGCCAATTGCAGATCAAATTGAATATAATCCACCAGCTCCCTGATATAGGCATAATCACTTCCCAGGTCCCGTGTGGGATAGAAGGGGTTGTCCTTCAGGCGCACCTTCCAGGACACATCCGCGTTCAGTGTCCCCTGCCGCAGTGCCGCAGCCGGGCTATCATCCTTTGCGATCTGGGCATAGGCCAGCCCCAGCGCGGCAAACATAAGCACCAAAGGCAGTCCCGCAGCAATACGGAAAAGAAATACCGGCAATCTGTTTTTTTTCATGCGTATAGCTCCTTGCATCTTACGATCCGGTCTGCACCGGTACGGACTGGGGCGAATCAACGCTCCGTACAGACAGCGCCAGCAGCCCCACATAGGGTATAACCCCAACCACCTTCCCCATAATCTGATCGTGCTGAACAGGGTTGATGTCGGGGGCATCGTTGTTGTCACCCTTCAGTATATAGCTGTTCCCCCCGGCGGATGGCAGGATGGCGGTAATGCGATGCACGATTTGATAGCCGTGCGTTTGATAGGCAATGACATCCCCCACCTGAAGCAGCCGTGTATCCGTATCCTGAAGGATGACCATGTCGCCAGGCCGGATGACGGGCAGCATGCTGCCCGTAGCAATTACCATGGGCTTGTAGGGCAGCAATCCCAGTGAAAAAGAGAACAAAAATGCCATGACCAATGCCAGCCCCACCCATGTCGACGGTTTGGTACGCTGCCGGCGGCGCCAACCGTTTCCTGCGCCCCTGCGCCTTCGCGCCGGCGGCGCCATCTGCATTTTAAGCATCGCGAAAACGGGGATAGCCGCGCCCAGCATCATTTTGGTCTGCCAGCTTGAGTTGGGTAAAGCGGGCAGCAGCCATTGGACCGCATCGGGCACAAGGCGGTAGATCAGTGGGGCCAAAGCGCCTGCCGTCTTTGACATCCATGTCAAGAAAATCGTTCCGCAGATTCCGGGGAGGAGTGTTTCGCCGGTAAACTGAAACAGGGCGCTCCAACTGTGAAAAGCATTTTGTGCCTGCGGAAAATTCAGCGAGTAAAGAAAAAAAGAACCGGCAACTACTGCGGCTGTCCAATTGCCGGAGCCGCCGCTTTTCAGAATGTAGGAACGTGTCCATTCCTGTGCAGCGATGATACCTCCATACAGGCACAAATTCCTGAAAATGCCCGGGAGAGACCGTGCATAGGGAGAATGCCCAAATCCGTCGATGTATCCGCTGACCCACCAAAGTGCAAGATACACGCCTGTGAAAAGCATCCCGTATACAAGTATTCCTTCCCTCACCCGGCGGCAGGGCGAAGCGCCGGATTTGCGCAGGAGCAAAGCCGGAAAAGCCGCCGCAAGCCAAAACCCCAACTCATACCAGCCAAGATATGCGAAATGCTTTCCTGCCGTCATCAGGTTGATGGCAGCAAGCATAAACCAAGCCGTTCTCTTGGAGATATCCATATGTACTCTCTTCCAAGCTCTTTTTTACACTGATACAGGATACAGACGTATTCATGCCAATACGTATCTCATCCCTGATCCGGTTCGGCCGCCGGAGCATCGGGCGTAGTGGTTATTTCTTCAGGAATCTCTTCAGGGGTGGATTGCGTTTCAGCCGGCAGCTCCGCCAGCGTTTCTTGTCCAGGCGCGGATATTGGCTCCGGAGCCGGCTCGGGCGCAAGCGCCGAATTAGCCGCCGGGGCCGGTTCGGATGCCGTCCCGGGCGCTTGAGCGGGTGTGGGTTCCGGGTTCGCAGTTGGCTCAAGAGACATTGCAGGCATTGGCTGGGATATTGGTTCAGGCACGGACGGCGTCGCCTCGGGCGCTTGATCGGGTGTGGGCTCCGGGGCGGCGGACGGCCCAACCGACGCCGCGGGTGTTATATTTGATGTCGGTTCAGGCACGGGCAGCGTCGCTTCGGGCGTCTTCGCGGGCGTGGGCTCCGGCACGGCGGTTGGCTCAACCGACGCCTCAGGTGTTATATTTGATGTCGGTTCAGTCACGGGCAGTGTCGCCTCGGGCGCTTGAGCGGGCGTGGGCTCCGGCACCGAGGTTGGCTCAACCGACGCTTCGGGTGTTGGCTCGGGTGTCGGTTCAGGCTCAGGTGTTCCCAAACCCTCCTGGGTCGGAGTGATTTCAGGTATGGCTTGGGTTTCAGCCGGCAATATGTCCATAGCCACATCCGGCGTGGCCTCCGGCGCCTGGGTTTTGACCGAAAGCACCAGCAGGATGGCAAATGCCCGGCTCTCGCCCGTTTCCACGTTTTCGACCTGGAACTTCATCCTCATTTCCCGGGAGCATGCCATGCCCGGCAAATTTTCCAAATCCAGCTCCTGGGCGCTTAATTGCCATGCCTGATCCAGATAAGCGGACACTACGCCGTCTTCTCCGGGGGCCAGCCGCATGGATCCGCCGCCGATGCTTTTATCGCCCATATTTGCGAAGCTTTGCCCCATCCCTGAGGATGTGGATGCGCGGGCAAATACCAGCTCCCCATTCGTCGCGTTATGGAAGCGGATGGCGGCCCCCATATCAAGCGCCATCTCCGTAAGGAGGGCGGACCCGGGAACGCCGGTTTGCGGCACATAAACATTGGCATAGGCAACCAGTACATTACCCTCCCAATGGCAGACCACATTTCCATTATCATTCACTTGATCCCCGGTGCGGTTTTTATAGGAATAGGTGAAATACGGAGCCGGATTTCCCTTTTGTCCGGAACCGCCGTTTTTGAATAAGGTTTTGGATTTGGATACTTCCGGTTCAAGCGCAGGGGCAGGCGTGGGCGTCAGCTCGGGCGTCAGCTCGGGCGTCAGCTCGGGCGTCAGCTCGGGCGTCAGCTCGGGCGTCAGCTCGGGCGTCAGCTCGGGCGTCAGCTCGGGCGTCAGCTCGGGCGTGGCTTGTGCGTCCGTTGGTATCTCCGGCACGGATGCGGCAGGCGGTTCCCCGGCGGCCGGAAGGCCGCCCTCCAATAATGGCATATCAAGGCCCGAAAATAACGGCGGATCATCCCCCGGTTCCGGCGCGGCAACAGGAAGAGCCAGCGTAATGTGCCCAACCGCAAGAAGCGAATCCGAATACGCGCCATACCCGATTGTAGCGAAAAGAAGGAAAAAAACCGCCAGCATAAAGGCATTGAACAGGTGATGCATGCGGCGATTCATATGGATCCTTCCTTTCGGAGCATTGATAGCGCAGGAATTTGCCGGTATGGGGATGCGGCGCGCGCCGCAACC
>JAEWNM010000376.1 GCA_023392755.1 Bacillota bacterium | reverse complement strand
CCGATAAAGAAGAACCGGCCATCATCAGGCTGTCCGCAAACAGCGTAATGCCCTTATCCCGGGCCACATCGCCATATGTTTCATCAAACGCAAGGCAGAACTTCAGGAGCTGCGCATATGTTTGGGGCATTTCATTCGGATCAATACCCAGCTGCGCCAGCGCATATTGGCTGTATGAAACCGTTTGGTTCCCAATATGTACGGGCAGGGCACCAATATGACCGTCAACCGAAATTATCTCAGCAATAAACGGATGCAGCGCCCGGGTCATATCCGAAGCCTCGGGCAATTCTTCAAGCGGCATATAATAGCCCTTTTCCAGTATGTTGTAAAGGCTCGGCCCAATGGGTATTTCAAACACATCATATTCCGATGAGCGGATTGTCATCTGCGAGAAAAACAAGTTAAGCATCACATCCGGGCCTATCACATTGCGCGTGAACAAGACATCTGGATGCTGCTTCGAAAAATCAAATTCATCGATATAAAGATAGCTTGAAGCAATTTTCAGCATCTTTTGCGTCTGCACTTGATCGGTGATGTCCATTATACGCAGCTGGCCGTCATAGATGGCCATCCTGCCATGGTCCAAGGCCATCAGCGTGGCGCTCAAATCCTGCAACGGCCAATAGCCTACCGTCATTTGCGCTCCATTATCCATAAGCGCAATGATTTTGCTGTCCGAATATACAAGGATGCGGTCATTCGCTTTGTCATAGAAAATACGCTCGATTTCCTTTACCGCACCCGTATTGATTTTCGTTTGCACATTTTCTTCTGTATCGTATGTATAAACAGCCGATTCAAAAAGATTGATGTATTCATGCAAAAGCATCTGTCCTTCACGGTAAGGCTGCATGTCCAGCAGGCCGTGCGCCTTTGCGCTTGAACGCACTCCGGTTTCCTTGTCAAAGCAGTACAATGTCTCATTCAGTATGACATACAGCTCTTCATTGACAATCAATGCCTGCGTAACATATACATCGTCTCCGGGCACATCGTCAAAGGCAAAATCCAGTATGCACAGGGCTTGCATCGTTGCCCGCTCACCGGACAGCGCGACATGGTACAAGGTACCGGTAAAATCATTCAGGGCATAAAGCTCTTTTCCGCCCACGATCAAGCGGTTAATCCCCTGTGCAAATCGCGCATACCATTCGGGTGCTTCCATCCCCTCGGGAATGCCATATCGTTCAAGCAAAGCCTGTGATACCTGCTCATACTCGGGATTTTGGTTTTCCAATGGGACGACGTCAACATCATCCTCCGCCGTCATGACGCCCAGTTGCATGCCGTCCAGCAAAAAGCAGGTGGTGCCGCCTGCTATGGCATGATTGTAAACACCCAGCGGCTTCCCATCTTTATCCGCCAAAGGGATGATTGTTTCCGCAAGTGCAATTGAGCAAAGCCCCATCAGCAGCATGATTGCAAAAGAGAATAAACATTTTTTCATGTTATACTCACTCCTTTTGATTGCGGCTTTTCCGCTTTTCAACAGCCGTAAGCCCTTCGCATAAGTTGAACCGATATGTTCGGCCAAAGCAGTCCATGTGCTTCATTCCATGAATTTCATGATGATATGCCCCTGTATGCTTTTTCCATTATACCTTCCTATTTAAGTCAAATCAATCCTCATTTCCGCGCCGGCACAATAATACAGTTCCATCGTGTTTTCCTGCCCCGCCAACAAAGAAGCCCTCATTTTCATGAAGGCTTCTTCGTATCGCTTTGATGTTAGCGTATAGACTCCCAGGTCACAATCTCCATGGCGGGAAGCGGGTCTTCCCGTTCGGTGAGTATGCTTGTGGGAAGCATTTCCCCTGTCTGGGCGGAGTAGAAGTACTCCCCGTACCCCATAGGCACGGTAAGGGAGCCGTCCCTGTCCCGTGCATCATGATAAGGCATAACCTTTTCCCTATTTGGATCCTTGGTGTAACCGCCTTTGAGCCTCCATACGGGCATCATAAGCCATGTACGGTTGTCCTTTTTCCCTTGATAGAAGGCGAAATAGCCGAACTCCATTTCGTCCACGCCACGCAGCTTGCCTTCTTCGATCTGTTTTACAAGCACGCGCTTGATTGCGTCAAAGGAAAGCAGCGGAACATCCTGGGTATGCACTCCAACCCCCACTGAGCCGGCAAGGGTGAAAGAATAGTACGTGGGGTTTGAGTAGGTGTATCTCAAGTATCCGCCCGGCGAGTTTATCGGTCCGCCTTGGGAACTTACAACCGGGATACCGTGGAACAGCTGTTTGGCATAGAGGTAATATTTTCCCATTTTCGTAAAGGGATCGCCTTTGATCAGTTCGCCGTTTTTTTCCTTCGCCTGGTAAGTGACACCCTCAATACTCAATGTATCGATCCTGAAGTCATCCAGCGTAAAATTGGAAAAGGAGCCGATGTCCTCATTGACTTTTTTCAAGAAACCCGTGTAATCAAGGTCCACATTCTCCGGCGTCTCGTTGGGCACTTCGCCGCCATATAAGGTCAGCTGCTGAGGTGTGACCGTCCTGCCATGATAATTGGTTATTTCCGGAAACACCTTGGTATCGCGATCCGTCAAGCCCACGGCAATGAGAAAATCCTGCTGTGAGCTTCGGGTGTTCGGCTTATCCTTATACGGCTCAAACGCTTTCGGATCCACCTGCTTCCCCCAGCCCTGCACCTGCACAATGGGGCATGTGTCGGCTTCGGGCATCCAGCGTATATCCACATTCGCTGTCACCTCGCGGCCTTTGTCCGTATAGGTTTCATGCCAGCCGGCTATGGCTTCCTTGCGCAGATCGGGCAGGCTTACATAATCATCCGCCGTGAACTCCGTCTTGCTTTGGGCAAAGGCGCTGAAGGAAGGCACAATGCCGGGCAGCATGATGACAGCCAGCGCAAGCGAGAGCAATTTCCCGAAAATCTTTTTCATCTTCGTTTCCTCCTTATTTCAGGCGCAGCGCCTGATTCATATCCCCGACCCACTCATTTTTCTCATCAATGATGATGGGGGCCAGATAGACCTCTGCCATGTCAACAGGCAGGAAGGTGTAGCTGTAATCCACGCGCTTTCCGTCTTCCAAATTGGCGGCCAGCAAATCCTGCAGGGTGCCGATTTCCTTTCCCTCAGCATCCGCAAGCACAACATCGCGCCAGGCTTCAAACACCTCGTCCGCCTGGGCCAGGGCGCTCCCATCCTTCATTTCAATGCGAATGCTGGCATACGTCCGCACAGGGGATACAAACGTGCTCAAAAGCGTTACCGACGCGTGCTCCGTTTGGATGGCGGCCTTCGTTTGTGAAGCGGCGCTTGCCTTTACCGTAAAGTCCAGTGTTTTTCTGGCAATAATTTCGCCTGCCAGGGGAAGCTTGACCGCGAAATCCCCCGTGGGTATAATGCCGGCGGAAGCAAGCTGTATATCCAGATAGCAATACAGCTTTCCGCTATCGGCATCGAAAACGGCGTCACCGGTTGAGCCGTTGGTCATGGAATACTC
>JAEWNM010000371.1 GCA_023392755.1 Bacillota bacterium | reverse complement strand
CGAAGCGCCGCCTGTGGCGGATAAAGCGAGGCGGAGGAGGCTGGCGAAACAAGCATTACGAGCGGCAGCGAGTAATGCACCGATTGAGCCAGATGGTAAAAACCCCTTTGAAATCCCCATTTGGGGGTAGGGTTAAGATTAGGTATCCGATAAAACCGGGATTCCAAAGGGATGATATCCCTTTGGCAGGGTTTTTAGGGACAGGGTCCCTAAAGTAGGATGGTTGGAGCTTCGTGGGCGGCTGCATAGGGGGCGACCTCTGTGATCCACGGGCTTTTACCGATAGATGCAACCATTTAGCTGGCGCGCTTGCGCCGAATAAGGCCCGTCCTTTTACCGGGGCGGAGCTGAACCAACATTTGGAGGTGTGTTTCACACATGGCACGCATTCAGGGCGTTGACCTGCCCAGAGAAAAGCGGGTGGAGGTTGGCCTGACCTACATTTTCGGCATCGGCTTGCCCACTTCCCAGCAGATTCTCAAAGAGACCGGCATCAGTCCCGATACCCGCGTTAAGGATCTCTCCGAACAGGAAGTATCCAAGCTTCGCGAATATATCGAGCATCACGTGAAGACGGAAGGCGATCTTCGGCGCGAAGTGTCCTTGAACATCAAGCGTCTTGTGGAGATCGGCAGCTATCGTGGCGTTCGCCACCGTCGCGGCCTGCCCGTCCGCGGCCAGAACACCAAGCAAAACGCCCGCACCCGCAACGGCCCCAAGAAGCAGGTTGCCGGCAAGAAGAAGGCTGCGACCAAGTAATGCCCGCATACGCGCGAAATAAAACGACTGCCCCCTGGGGCACGGAGGGATGTATCCATGGCACCAAGACAAAAGGTAAAGAAGGTTACGCGCAAACGCCGTGAGCGCAAACTGGTGGAGCGCGGCGCCGCCCATATCCGCTCCTCCTTTAACAACACCATTGTTACCATTACCGATTCCAACGGCAACGCCCTCTCCTGGGCTTCTTCCGGCGGGCTCGGTTTCCGTGGCAGCAAAAAGTCAACGCCCTTTGCCGCGCAGATGGCCGCCGAAACGGCCGCCAAAGCGGCGATGGAATACGGCCTCAAGACTGTTGAAGTCTATGTCAAAGGCCCCGGTTCCGGGCGTGAGGCCGCCATCCGCTCCCTTCAGGCCGCGGGGCTTGAAGTGAACATGATCAAGGACGTGACGCCCATTCCCCATAACGGCTGCCGTCCGCCCAAACGCAGAAGGGTATAAGGAGGAGGTAAGGACCTATGGCGAGAAATACAGAACCCATCGCAAAGCGCTGCAGGGCACTTGATATCTCCCCTGCCATGATGGGCTATTCCAACAAGAAATCCAACCGGAATCCCGGCAAGGACAATAAGCGCCGCAAAGTCAGTGAATATGCGACGCAGCTCAAAGAAAAGCAAAAGGTGCGTTTCGTGTACGGCGTAATGGAGAGGCAGTTCCGTAACTACTTTGAAAAGGCCACGAACATGAAGGGCGTTACCGGCGAGAATTTGCTTCAGCTATTGGAACGCCGCCTGGACAACGTGGTGTTCCGCCTTGGCATGGGCAATACCCGCCGCCATGCGCGCCAGCTTGTGACCCATGGCCACATTCAGGTGAACGGCCAGCGCGTGGACATCCCCTCCTATCTGGTGGATGTGAACGACGTGATTACCATTATGCAAAAGAGCAGGGATACCGAGCACTTCAAGGCACTTAGGGAAGGCAGCAAGTCCATTGTTCCCAAGTGGCTTTCCTTCAATGCCGCAGAGCTTACCGGCACTGTTGTCGCCCTCCCCACCCGCGAGGATATCGACCTGCCGCTGCAGGAGAACATGATCGTCGAGTTCTACTCCCGTTAAGCATAGGTAGAGATTGCCTCGACCGACGGTTCCATCAAGGAGGGTACACAATGATAGAAAAATTCGAACCGGCGCGCATTGAATGTATTGAAATGGGCGATAGCAACCGCTTTGGCAAGTTCGTTGTCGAACCCCTGGAGCGGGGCTTTGGCCAAACGCTTGGCAATGCGCTTCGCCGTGTGCTCCTTTCTTCCCTGCCCGGTGTTGCGGTATCCTCTGTGCACATCGACGGTGTGCAGCATGAGTTCTCTACCGTCCCCGGTGTGAAAGAGGATGTAACGGAGCTGATTTTGAACTTTAAGGAACTGGTGGCCAAGCTGTACAGCGACCAGCCCAAGCAGGTCTTTATCGACATGCACGGCCCTTGTGAGGTGACGGCGGCGGATATCCGGGTGGATGACGAAGTGGAAATCATCAACCCCGATCTGCACATTGCCACGCTCAACGAAGGCGCGCATCTGCAGATACAGATCATGCTGGACAAAGGCCGCGGCTATGTGGCTGCCGACAAGAATAAAGCCGGCAACATGCCCATCGGCGTCATCCCCGTGGATTCCGTGTTCACCCCCATCAAAAAGGTGAACTATACGGTGGAGGATACGCGTGTCGGCCAGATTACGGACTATGACAAGCTGACCCTGGAGGTTTGGACAAACGGCAGCGTGATGCCGGACGAGGCCATCAGCATGTCCGCCAAGATTCTGAGCGAGCACCTTTCCCTGTTTGTCGGGCTCACCGACCATGTGATGCCGGTGAATTTCAACCTGCCCGAGGATGACAAAAAGGAAAAAGTGCTGGAGATGACCATTGAGGAACTGGATCTGTCCGTCCGCGCCTACAACTGCCTGAAGCGTGCCGGCATCAACAGCGTGGCTGAACTGGTGCAGCGCAATCAGGAGGACATGATGAAGGTGCGCAATCTGGGCAGAAAGAGCCTGGAGGAAGTGGAACAGAAGCTGGCTGCTCTCGGCCTCGGTCTGCGGCCCAATGAAGATTGAAACGGGGCGTTTGACGCCCATTCCGTAAAGGAGGGAACCCCCCATGGCAACTCAACGCAAGCTGGGCCGCACCGCCGATCAGCGCAAAGCGCTGCTTCGCAACCAGGTAACCAACCTGATCTGGCACGGCCGAATTGAAACAACCCTGGCCAAGGCCAAGGAAGTTCGCAGCGCCGCCGAGCGGCTTATTACCCTGGCCATCCGCGAGTGTGAGAACAATGTGGAAGCCACCAAGGAATTTCACAACGAAAAAGGGCAAATGGTCACCATCACCGTGCAAAATGACGCGCCCTCCAAGCTGCATGCCCGCCGTCTCATCATGGCGTACCTGTATGATTTGAAGGAACAGAAGAAGGCCGACGAAAACAAGGCTGACTTCAAGGAGCGCACAAAGGATGCCAAGCATCCCGTTGTAGAAAAGCTCTTTCGGGAAATCGGCCCCAAGTTCAAGGCCCGCAATGCCGAAAAGGGCTGCGCAGGCGGCTACACCCGCATCTACCGCTTGGGGCCCCGCCGCGGCGATGCCGCCGAAATGGTGATTCTGGAGATTCTGTAACGTTCGCCGCCGCTTTTGCGCTCGGCAAATCATGGTGTTCTTGCGAAAGAAAAAAACCAGGGAGGTATCGGAGGGCCAAAGCCCTCCGATTCTAGATCACAAACCAGCGACATGTGCGGTGGTTTGCGCAAGAATTTCGAAGAAATTCTCTCCTTGCCCGAGCAAACGACCGCAAAATAGCAACGCCATTTTGCAGTGTAGCGAGGGAAAAGCTCAACGAAGTGGCGATAGCCACTTTGTTGACACATTGAACCCTGGCAGGCATTGCAAATGCCTGCCAGGGTTTTATGTACAGCCGGCTATTTATCCGGGTCAAACTCCGTTTCCGCGCTTTTGCTTTCCATCATGTCTACAAACAGGTCGGTAAGCGCCGGATCAAACTGCAGTTCACGGCCCTGCCTGATGGCCTCAAGCGCATCTTCCCTGCTCAGGGGTTCCGTGTTTCCCGCGCCGCTGCGTTTACGTTCGTAGCTTTCGGCCAGCGCGATGATCCGGGCCGCTTTGGGGATTTCTTCCCTTTGCAGCCCCTTTGGATAGCCGGACCCGTCCCAGCGCTCCTGGTGGGCCAGCACGATCTGAGCCAAGTCCAGCATATCGTCAAAGGCGTTCAATATCCTGTACCCTACTACGGGATGGCGTTTGACCTCGTTCCATTCCTGGGCGGAAAGATTGTAATGGTTCTCCAAAAGCCTGTTATCCAGAACCACCTTGCCAATATCGTGCAGGTAACCGGCATCCCGCAGCTTTTTCACCTCATCCTCCGTCATGTTCAGCCGTTTGCCGATGGCTTCGCACAGCCGGCTTACGCGCACAGCGTGCTCTTTTTCTCGGGCACTCCCATCATGAAGCATCTGTACAATGGTGTCAAGCGTGCCCTTCATCACTTCGCTGTGCTCCATGATCTTGTTGAGGTACATTTCTTCCTCGGCCTTGTTGACCGCCTCCCGAATATTGTCCTCCGCTGTCAGCTTCACAGACGCGCCCATGGAAATGCTGCCTTTTACAGCCTTGATTCTTTCTTTGGCGAATTCTTCGCGTATCCGGCCAATGATCTGCTGCGTTTCCGCCAGGCTTGTTTTGGGCAGAAGCAGGGAAAATTCATCTCCGCCCCAACGTGCGATGATGTCATCTGCTCGGCAGATTTTGCGCAGCACATGTGACAGCCTCTTGAGAAGCATATCCCCATAGGTATGGCCGAAAACATCATTGGTGAGCTTCAAATTGTTCACATCGCCGATGATAATTGAAACCGGCAGGTTGCGCTTGGTATCCAGCCTGCGCATCTCCTCTTCGAAGAAGCGGCGGTTGTACAGCCCGGTCAGCGCATCATGGAAACTCAAATATTCAATTTCCTGCTGCTGCTCCTTCTTTTCCGTCACATTCCTGAACACGAGCACCACGCCGATGGTAGCGCCTGTTTCATCCTTGATGGGGGCGGCGCTGTCCTCCAGATAATAGCGCCTGCCATCTCTGGAAGTCAAAATGGCGTGATTTTCCATCTCCTGTATGGTTTGTGTGCGCAATGCGTCTTCAATGGGATCCTTGATATCCACACCTGCCTGCTCGTGGGACAGGGCAAATACGTCCTTATAGGGCAGGCCCACAGCGCTCGCGTGAGGCCAGCCAATCAATTCCTCCGCTACGGGGTTGAGCATTTCAATCATGCCGTTCTTGTCCACCACCATAACACCGTCGCCTATGGATAGCAGCGTCTGCTGGTACTTGTTTCGCTCCAGATATAGCGTATCCTGTGCTTCCCTTCTGACGACTGCGTTCCACGCACCCATCATCAGCAGCAGCGTCTGGTATACATCATCATCGTCATAATCATATTGCTTGTTGGCCATGCCGATGGTCGCCACAATCTGCTCGTCGATGATCACCGGCAGCGACATAAATTTTTTGATCTGCACATGGCCTTGCGGATACCCCTTCTTCAGCGCATTGGGCTGCTCAAAATCATTGACAGTGATTGGCTTTCGCTGCCTCACCGCCTCTCCCCAGATGCCCGTTTTTTCCAGGTCGTAAACGGTCTGCTTTTCCTTGACGGCACAGGCCTCCATAACGCCCGATGTCCAGGAATTCAGCGTTAACCGCCGGCTTTTTTCATCGTAGAGGTAGATATAGCCGAATTGGCTCTCTGTAAGCTGCAGTGCTTCGTGCAGCACATAATCCAGTTGCTCTTGCTTGCTGCTGAAGCTGCGGGAGAGCATGTTTGCCAATATGCTATGGCGGTATACCGCCTTTTCCTGTTTCTTTTCGTTTTTCCGTGCCTGCGTGATATCGGTGACATAGGCGCCGACGCCATGGTGCCCATTGGGCAGCGGCACGGGAAATTTCAAGGTTCTATAAATTTTGCCGTTCCACGTCACTTCATCAGTGACCACGGTATTCCTGTTTAGCGCCTGAAGATCGGTTTCCCGGCGCCTGGCGGCAAATTCATCGTCCGAAAGTTCAAAGTCGTTCAGGCCGATTATCTGCTCCTGACCGCGCTGGTAAAAGAGCTCTGTCGCACGGTTGACAAAAACATATTTCAGGCTTTCATCCTTCAGATAGATCAGGCTGTCATCCGCGTCGATGAATGTCTTGTGCAGCATTTGGGAATTTTCTATAGCGTCCTTTGCCTCCTTCATTTTCCGCCTGCTCCCAAAAAGCGCTGCGGATAACAGCAGCAGTGCGGCAATGGTGATACCGCCTGCAATAAAGAAAAAGGTAACCAGCTCGTCTTGCTTTTGCGCAAGCAGTGTGGTTTCCGTAATGTCATGGACGATGGAAAATAGCAGGCTTCTCCCGTCCTGTTCCACAGGGTAGGAAAATACCTCCACGGTTTTTACATCCCCGCTGCGAAGGCGGTGCGCAAAAACATAAAAATTTCTTTGCTCCGCTTGCGCCGCCTGCATTTCCCTTTCGATTATCTCAGGGGACGAATTGTTGATCTGTGATATATTCATAGACAGCAGCTGCTCAAGCGTATATCCATAAAACGTAACGGCCGCATTGTTTGCGTATACGATTGCGCCTGTCATTGGGTCCGTGAGCAGCATTACTGCGCCGTGCTCGTCCAGCATGGCATGCTGCAGTATGGCCGGTTCCTCGCCGGCGCTGCCCAAACACGGCCAAAGCAGGGCAAAACAGAGAACGGCAAATAGTAACCTTATTCTTTTCATGAGAATCTCTCCCGTTTACAGCATAGAACAAGCTGGCATGCTTCAGCGCATGCAGTGGGCGAATATTTCCACGATGGCGGGATCAAACTGCGTTCCGGCATTGTCCATAATTTCTTCCATGGCTTCCGCTTTGCTTCGCTTCTTTCGATAGACACGCTCCTGGGTCATGGCGTCATAGGCGTCCACAATGGCTAGGATGCGGGACAGCAGCGGGATTTCCTCCCCCTTCAGCCCCTTGGGATAGCCCCGGCCATCCCAACGCTCATGATGCGTTAAGATATATTCTGCCACAGACGATAATTCCGGCAAGGAGATGGCGATCCGGTATCCGATTTCCGGATGTTTCTTCATAATGGCCCATTCTTCTTCGCTTAGCTTGCCCGGTTTGTTCAAAATCCGGTCATCGATACCAACCTTGCCTATGTCATGCAGCATGGCAAATAGCTGCAGATCATCCAAGCTCTTTTGCGCAAGCCCGAGGCGGTTTCCAACCCTGCGGGACAAATCAACCAGCCGCTGGGCATGCTCCTCTGTTTCCTGGCTTCTTGCGTTCATGGTGGCCATGATGGAGGTCAGCATGGCGTTGTGGTAGCTCTTTTGTTCCAGAATCTTGTTCTTGAACAGATTTTCCTCCGCTTCCCTTTCCACCGAATCTATATTGTCTTCCGGCGCGGCTTTTGTGCTGCAGCCCAAGGAGAGGCTGATGTGCACAGATTCGCCGAGGCCGCTCAAATCCGCGCTTTCGCAGGCACGCTTCATATGCCGGGCCAGGCGGTATGATTCCTCCTGATCCGTGTACGGAAGGAGAACGCCAAATTCGTCCCCCCCCGTTCTGGCCAGGATATCCCCTTCCCGGCAGCACTCCTGCATCATTTTCGCGACCTGTGCGATCACCCGGTCAACCTTCTCGTAACCAAAGGCGTTGTTCAGCATGCGGATGCCGTTGATATCGGCAATGATGATGGACAAGGGAAGGCAGCCTTCCGCGTCCATCCGCCGCCTGGCTTCTTCATAGTACCTCCTGGAATAAAGCCCGGTCAAGACATCATGCTCGTTCATATGCTGAATCTGTGCCAGCTGGCGCTTGGACCCCGTAATATCGACAACGATCCCTTCCAGGGCCTCTACGCCCCCCTGCGGGCTGAATATGCCCTGCCCCATTTCCAGAACCCATTTTCGCTCGCCGGCGGCCGTTATAATCTCGTATTCGTACCGAAAAGGGGCTTTCAGGGCAAGCAGGCGGGTCCACTCGCTTCTTAAGGATTCCCTGTATTCCGGCAGAATGAGATCGTTATAGGATAGATTCCTGTTGTAAAGAAGGCTTTCCGGCGGATGCCCTGTCAGCGCAAGGCAGCCTTCGGATACGAATAGCATGGTCCAATCCTTATCGTTCAGGCAGCGATAGGCCATGCCCGGCAAATGGGAGAGCAGCACGGATTTGCTTCGTTCGCTTTCCTTAAGCGCTTCCTGCGTCTGCTTGCTGTCCTGGATGTCGTGCAGAATGCATACATGATGCTTGGCCGTGTCGTCGCTCATGTGAAGGCGTGCCACCACAATCTGCGCCCAGATACATAAGCCGTCGGGGCCGATGAAACGCTTTTCCATGGCATAACCATCCGTTTCACCGGCCTTAAACCGGTTGTATAGCGTTAGCTCTTCCTTCAGATCACCTGCATGGGTGATGTCCTCCCAATGCCATTCATGCAGCTCTTGTTCCGTCCGGCCAAGAATTTTGGCAAACATGGCATTCATGCCGGATACCGCATGATAATTGTCAATAATTGCTACGCCGAAGGGAGCCTGTTCAAATACCGTCCGGAACAGCGATTCGCTGTCGTTCAGCCTTCTGATCAGCTGCTCCCGTTCCCGGCTTTTGGCATACATCCGATACAGCGCCGCCAGCAGCAAAAACGTAAGGCCGATCAATGCCACGGCTTCTATTATCTGCCCCGCAATGGCGGCTGTCCATTTCCCGGCATCGTAATCCATGCCCAGGACGGCGATGACCTGGCCGGTTAAGGGGTCTTTTACGGGGATAAGTGCACTGATCCAGGTTCCCCAGCGGTCGGCGGTGGGCTGGGTCACAAAAGCTTCCCCGTCTTCAAAAATTCTTTGGTCTGCCTCGGTGGCTTCCCCGAACGGCTGGCCGGGAGGGGAATACCCTTTGGAATCGGGCGGCTCGGAGTCTGCCAGAAAATATATATCGCTATCTTTTTGTGTATAAAGGTAGGTGAAAACAACATCCGTACGGAGGGCTTTCAGCCGTATCAGGCCGTCCTTCAGCTGCCGGTAGGCATCCTTGTCCAAATCGCTTGCGTTCACATCCAGTGCCTTGATAAGCTCCGGCCTAAGGAAAACCTCCGCGGATTTGGCCAGATTGAGCGAGTGATTTTTGAACTGTCCGACCTGGGATATGTTCGTATAGGCAATATAGGCGGCGCCGCATAGAAAGAGTCCAAAAATTACCAAAACCACAAGACCCTGGCGAAAAGGCCGGCGTACCCCGGCTGATTTCCCACCTGGCATCATTGTGGCTCAATCCTCCTTGAAACAAGGGAGAGGCACGCTTAAGCCGCTCCTTATATGGTTATTCTTGTATATTCGCTGTAATCCTGCGTAATCCTTCATTTTTCCCGCATTTCCCCCGCATAAGCCAAACCTTCGGGCATGCGCGTGCGGGTCGGGACGCTGTACCTCAAACGGCAGAAAATTTTCAAAAAAAATTAGCGTCACTTTCCGGCAAGCTCTTTTCCGCAGCCGGGGCAAAACGTGTAATCCTTCTCCAGCTTGTGGCCGCATTCGGTACAGAATTTCCCCGTGGGGTGATTGGCCGGCGCGGGGGCCTCCTTGATCCAGCCATCGGCGGGGTCGCCCTCTTCGTGCTTATCAACGATGTCAACTATGGAATAGCGGTCCTTGCCGCGGGCATTCCTGTAATGGTAGACGGCATTCACGATGCCAACCCCAATGAACAGCAGCCCGAACAAGGGAAGGATGACGGACGCGATGCCGGATGGGCCGTCCATGCCGCCGAAGCCGCCCATGCCGCTGAAGGACGAAAATGAATCGGCGCCTCTGGTGATATGAACAGCGCCGATGGTCCATATAATGCCGAACAAGACGGCAAAGACACTTCCTACAAAGCTCATCCCGGATGGGCCCCGGCCCGGCTTGATGCTTTTCATGAAACGCACCTCCATTTCTTGCCATATCACAGTATAGCTTCCCAAGGACGCCGGAGCAATAGGCGCAAGCGGATTTGTCTTTGCGCGGGATTGAAAACCACCGGTGCATGGCTGACGGCACATGGGGGAAACTACCTTCCAATCCGGTGTAAATCCGGTGTAAATTGCCATAGCATTCGCTGCGTGGCAAAGGGGGGAAGCGTCGTGAAGGATTGGCCGCCGGATGTGAAGGAAAAAATCAGCCAATGGATGGAGGCCACCGAGCGGCTGCGCCTGGCGGAGTATATCCAATACATCGACAACAAAAAGCGCATGCTGCTCAACCATTTTATCGGCGGGCTGGCAAGAGGTTTGGGCATGGCGGTGGGATTCACCATTCTGGGGGCTGCCGTGGTTCTGATACTGCAGGACCTGGCGGCCCGGAATTTGCCGGTAATTGGAGATTTTTTGGCGAAGATCGTGACCATGGTGCAGGACAACCTGAAATAGATGACAGGAAAAGGTGCCCATGCTATAATGGGCAAAAAGGCTGGAGTGACGCTATGCTGTTTTTGCTGCCGGCAGGCATTTTTTTGATCGACAGGCTGGTAAAGGTCTGGGCGCAGCGGTTTTTGGCTTCAAAGCCCGGCGGCATGCTGCTGTGGCCCGGCGTTGTGCGCCTGTTTTATACGGAAAATACGGGCATGGCCTTTGGCTTTCTGTCTGGGCAGCGGTGGCTGCTGGTGGCACTGAGTCTTTTGGCGGTGGCTGTTGTGGCTGTTTCCCTGCGGCCCTACCATTTGGGGCTGTGGGCGGAGCTGTCTTTGATGTCCATTCTGGGCGGCATGGCCGGAAACCTGATGGACAGGATGGTTCTGGGCTATGTGGTGGATATGATCGATCTAGTATTTGTTCGGTTTGCGGTGTTTAATGTGGCGGATATGTTCATCAGCCTGGGGGCGGTATTCCTGTGCTTAAGCCTGCTTTTCCGGCCCGGTGACTGGCGCAGGAAGGGGGAGAAGGCACAAGAGCCATGACGGAACAAAAGATTGCCTGTGTGGCCGACGGCCGTGAACGGCTGGATGTGCTGCTGTGTGGGGCGGGTACGCTGACCAGATCCCGGGTGGGCCAGTTGATACGGGAAGGGAAGGCCAGCGTGGACGGGCACGCGGAGCTAAAGCCCGGCATGAAGCCCAAGGCAGGAGCCGCCCTGACGCTTTTTTTGCCGGAGGACAAGCCTGCCGCGGCAATCGCGCAGGATATCCCGCTTCGCATTTTATATGAAGATGACGATCTGGCGGTGGTGGAAAAGCCCTGCGGCATGGTGGTGCATCCCGCGGCGGGCAACGCGGACGGCACGCTGGTCAATGCGCTGCTGCACCATTTGAAAAACCTATCCGGCATCGGCGGGGTAATGCGGCCCGGCATTGTCCACCGGCTGGACAAGGATACATCCGGCCTTCTGCTGGTAGCCAAGCATGACGCGGCTCATGTGGAGCTGTCACGCCAGCTTCGCGACCGTGAAATGGAGAAGCATTATCTCGCCGTGGTGGAAGGCACCATGAAGGAGACATGCGGCGTTGTCAATGCTCCTATCGCCAGGAGCAAGGCAAACCGCAAGCGCATGGCTGTTGATCCCCTGGGGCGGCCGGCGGTGACGGAGTGGACATTGGCGGAGGAGATGAGAAACAGCTCGCTGCTGGACGTGCACCTAATTACCGGGAGAACCCACCAGATACGGGTGCACATGGCATACTTGCACCACCCCGTGGCGGGGGACCCCGTTTACGGGCTCAAGAACGGCCTGCCTGCGCCCCGCCTGATGCTGCACGCCGTATCCCTTGCCTTTTCCCACCCGAAAACGGGAGAGAGAATGCGATTTTATGCGCCCGTGCCGGAAGTTTTTAGCGCGGCGATGGAAAAATGGAGAAAATAGAGCGAATAATGGATACGCCTGTTCCGGTTTGTCGGAACAGGCATTTTTTTGCAGCGGCCTCATCGTGCATGCGAAGTGTTCGTCAGGGAAAAATATGCTTGAACCGTCCGCCTTGTAAAATGAACGGCCGAAGGGAGTGAAAGGGTGACTGGCATCCAAGGCTTGATTGGGCTGCCGGTGATTCGCAGCGGAAAAACCGTGGGGCTGTTGGAACAGGCGGTTTTGGCGGAAAGTGGGAAGAAGCTGCAAGGAATCATCGTCAGGGAAGGAATTGGTGGAGCAAAATGGGTGGATCGGGAGAACATTCAGACCATTGGTGGAGTTTCTGTGCTGATATCGGGTGAGCTGAAAAGGCCGCCCAAGGAAGCGGGCTTTCGTTTGGGCCGCGTACAGGATACCTCCGGCCTGCGTCTGGGTACGGTAACGGATGCGCTGATCAACCCTGAGACCCTGGAGGTGGAGGCGTTGGAAATATCCAACGGCCCCGTGGATGACCTGCTCCATGGGCGGTGGCTGGCCAATGATTTTGTGCTGCGGCAGCCCCAGAACAGCGGAAGGCCGGCCCGAAAAAAAGACAAGACATCGCCTTGGGTGCTGGTTCCCGCCATGGACAGGACAAGCGGCAAGGCGGAAAAAAGGAAGGGAGATGAACGGAAAAGATGAGAGTCGGGAAAATGGCCATGACCGGTGCACTGGGTTTTGCCATTGGAGCCGGGCTGATGATGATGCCTAATGGCAACAAGTGGCGCAAAGCGGTTTTAAGAGAGGCGGAAAACCTGCGCAGGGCCGCAAAAAACTGGTGAAGACAACGGGGGCTGCCATGCTAAGACCGCATTTTGCATAATGTTATTTAACAGGACGGATATCGCGCCTACTGACGCGGCCAAAGGGCTTTCCTATCTATCTGGCTCAATCTGAGCCATGGTTGCTATCGCTTCCACGGCTTGTTTCGCCAGCATTATCCCACTGGCCAATTGCCGCCATGGGCGGCTGGGCGCAGGAGCCTATTGGAAAACTTCGGGCGTCCTCCTCTTGAATTATTATCCAATCATGTGACCGGCGCGGAAGCCCCCCTCCTGCCCAAGGGAGAATATCCCTTGGGAATCCCTTTCTGGGGGGGAATTGTATGTGACTGCTTACGAGGGGGAAAAGCGGAAGCCTGCCGGTGCGAACCAGCGCCTGCTCAAGGGGCTGGTGATCGCGGTTGTGTTTGTTGTATTGATCTTATGGCGCGTACTGTGGGCCCTTTTGATGCAGGTGGCCCTGGGTGCCCTGGTGATGGCGGCGGCGCTGCCCATTTGCCGCCGTCTGGAAAAAAAGCTGCCCCGTGCTGTGGCGGCCTCCCTGTCACTGCTTGTGCTCAGCGGCTTGGCGGTTGCCTTTGTGCTGGTCTTTGTGCCGCTTTTGTGGCGGCAGGGGGGGCAATTGGCCTCCATGCTGCCGGATATACTCAGCCAGCTGCGCGGCAAGCTGGATCTTTTGCAGGCCTGGCTATCCCGCCAGGGGCTGCCAATGGATGGCGGCACGCAAAAGGTGATGCTGGACAAAATGCAGGAGATGGCCGGAACCGCGCTGCCAACGCTGATGGCGCGGGCGGGGAGCTGGGCGGGAAGCCTATCAAAGCTTTTCCTGGCACCGGTATTCGCTTTCTATTTTCTCAGGGACAGGGAGGAATTGGCCCAGCGGCTTTCGCTGTGGGTTCCGCTTAAATACAGACGCCAGGCAGTGGCTGTGACAAGGGAGATGCGCAGGGAAATCAGCGGCTTTTGGCGGGGCCAGCTGATGATTTCCGGCGTGATCGCATGCTTGACGGCGCTGGGGCTTTTGATTGTGGGCGTGCCGGCCTGGCTGCTGCTGGGGCTGCTGATGGGCGTTTTGGAGTTGATTCCTTACATCGGGCCTTTTCTGGGGGCTATCCCTGTATTTCTTTTTTCCCTGCCTCTGGGCTGGGGCCGTGTGGCTTGGGCCATTGCCGTTGTGATCCTGGTGCAGCAGATGGAAGGCGGCATGATATCCCCCCATTTGATGTCCGAGGCTACCAGGCTGCATCCTGTGACGGTGCTGCTGGCCATATCCGCCGGAGGATTGGTGGGAGGCGTGGCGGGAATGCTTTTGGCGGTGCCTGTGGTGGTATCTTTGCGCGGAGGCCTAAGAATGCTGCGGCGCGACGGTGTTCAGGCATAAAAGTGTGGTTTTTAAGCGAAAGGATGAAGAAATTGGCAGCGTTGCGTTGAAAATGCGTTTGCCTTGGTGTATAATGGCTTCAGGTCAGGGAAGGGAGGGAGACCAATGCCCGACGCGTTTGAAACCGCGAAACTGCCCCCGCTTACGGAGAGCGGAAATCAGGCCAGCGAGATACTTCGGTATGTGTACCGTGCGCTGCAGGCAAAGGGTTATGATCCCATCACCCAGATCGTGGGCTACCTGATTTCCGGCGACCCCACCTATATTACAAGCCACAACCAAGCCCGAAGCATGATATGCCGCGTGGAGCGGGACGAGCTGTTGGAAGAGGTTGTACGGTATTATCTGTCAGGCCAGCCGGACAGCTAGGCCGCCGGAAGATAAGCACCGGCAGGTTTGGAAGGCATCCGATGGCGCCAGGCCCGCCGCGCGCCGGGATACGGGCATAAATCCCGGACATGGCACAGGAAGGCTCTTTCCTCTGGGCAGCCGTGGAGGGCCTTCCATTATTATTAGCGCACGGGGGAGAAAATGGACGAACGTGTTCTGGCGCTGGATGTTGGGGATGTGCGCATTGGCATTGCGGTAAGCGATCCGTCAAGGCATATCGGCCAGCCCGTGTCCGTTTACCGCCGGGTGGGTTACGGCCCGGATGTACGCCACATCCTGTCCCTGTGCCGGGAATACGACACCAGCCTGGTGCTGTGCGGACTGCCCCGGAACATGGACGGCAGCGAAGGCGGCCAGGCGCAAAAAGTCCGGGCCTTTGGCGCGGAGCTTGAAAAAGCCGGGCTTACCGTTTTTTTTCAGGATGAGCGGCTTTCCACCGTGTCGGCGGAAAAGGCCCTGCTAAGCGGCGGCATGCGCAGGGAAGGCCGCCGGGAGACGGTGGACAAGGTGGCCGCGGCGGTGATCCTGCAGCAGTGGCTCGACAGCGGCGCAATGCCTGTCGATAGAAATCTGAGAAACGAGGACATGACAATGGAAGGCGAAAACAACATCATTGAGCTGGTGGATGAGCAGGGCAAAGCCGTTGAATTTGAGCACCTGATGACCGTTGAGCATGAGGGTAGCTATTATATCGTACTGATGGCTGCGCAGGAGGATGAGGACAACGAAGAAGGCGAAGTCGTCATTCTCAAGATGGAGAAGGATGACAAGGGCGAGGACTGCTACGTGACCATCGACGACGACAACGTGCTTCAGGCCGTTTTTGATAAGTTTGTGGCCGCCGTGGAAGAAGAGGATGACGCAATCCCCGAAGATGGCGAGGACGCGCAAGAAGATGACGAATAATCCCCAAACGGATTTTGATCCCGAAGCCATACGGGACGCGCTGGTGGAGCTGACTGCCCCCGACGGCACCGTTTATCGTTTCCGCTACGGCGCCGTGCTGCCCTACGCGGGGCAGGAATATGTGGTGCTTGTCGAGCTGGAAACCGATAAAAACGGTGAGGAGCAGCTTCTTATCACCCGCCTGAGCGATACGGAGGAAGGGGAACTTTCCTTTGAGGTCGTTACGGAGGACGATATCATCCAGGCGATTGCGCAAAAATATACGGAACATATGGTGCGGGAGTCGATGGATGCGGAGCATGGGTGCTGCTGCTGTGAGGGCGACCATGCGGAAGGCTGCGCAGGGAATTGCGGGCACGACCACGACCATAACCACAACCATCAGGAGGGTTGCTGCGGGGAGTGCGGCTCCCACTGAAATGACGCCCTGGTTCGGCCGGCGGATAAGCAGCGTGTATCCGCCGGCCCGTTTTTATATACGGAACAGTGAAGAACGCGAAGGAGGAAATACGCATGCCTCATTTGATGGGCTCTACGATCATGCTACGGGAATACCGAAGGGAGGATATTGACCATATCACCGCCTGGGTGAATGATATGGAAACCACAAAATACCTCTCCGATATTTTTACCTGGCCTCAGACCGTGAAAAACAGTGAAGATTTTTTGGATATGCGGCTCATTGGCGGGAGGCGGGAAGCAGGGTTTGTGATTGCCGACCGGGAAACGCAAAATTACCTGGGCCAGGCCGATTTGATGGATATCAATTGGATCGACCGCTGCGCCACGGTTGGCATCGTGATCGCCAATAAAAAGGACCGCGGCTGTGGCATCGGCACGCAAGCCCTGTCGCTCCTTTGCGATTATGCCTTTACGCAGCTGGGGCTAAACAGGGTCCAACTGGATGTGTACGGCGGCAACAGCCGCGCCATAGCCTGCTATGAACGGGTCGGATTCAAAAAGGAAGGCGTGAAGCGCAGCGCAAGGTTTTGCCGCGGGGCGTTCATGGATGTCATCCTTATGAGCGTTCTTGCGGATGAATGGGCACAAAGAGGAATAAAGAAAGAGATTTCGGCAGAATAATACCTGCGACAGCCATAGCGTGCCCAAGCGCCGCGGGGATTGGAAGTATGCGGCGGCAGGCATCATTAAAACGAAAATAAGAGGCGGCAATGTATCAGGGGGAATTGGTGCGTTTAAGGGCGTTTGAGCGGGGAGACGTGGAGGCACACTGGGCTTTCATGAACGACTACGGTACCGTACGGGGCATGTCATCCGGTATTTTGTATCCTTCCTCCAGGGAAGATGAGGCACGCTTCCTGGATCAGCAGACAAGCTTTACCCGCGGTGAATACCAGTTTGCCATGGAGACGCTGGACGGGAAGCTTATCGGCCGGTGCGGATTTACCAGGGTAGATTGGAAAAACCGCCTGGCGGAGATAGGCATCATGATTGGTGAAGCGGAATACAGGGGGCACGGCTATGGTTCGGATGCGCTGCGGCTTTTGATACGCATCGCTTTTGAAGAAATGAACCTGCACAAGCTGAAGCTGTCAGTTTTCGCTTTCAACCAGCAGGCGGTTAATTGCTATGAAAAGTGCGGTTTTGTCAGGGAAGGGCTGTTGAAAAGCGAATTGTGGCGGGAGGGCGTTTATCATGATGTCGTGACGCTGGGCCTGTGCTCAAAGGCCTGAACACTCCCCCATGCCGCAGCGCATACCATGAACCATCGCCCAAATATTTGGGAGATGGTTTTTTCATTCCAGGCAGCCGCTCGCGGCTGCCTGGAATGACGGGCCGGATTTCTTTGTTTTCCGGCGGAAATTCCGGGCAAAATTCCTTTGTGCCGGCTTTTCCGGTACAGAGGAC
>JAEWNM010000154.1 GCA_023392755.1 Bacillota bacterium | reverse complement strand
GCGAATGCCGCAGGAAATACCGGCATGCAAAGCCTTCCCGCCAAACCTCTCCCATTGGGAGAAGGAATTGAATACGATGTGCCCGCACAGCGAAATCACTTCATCAAAAGTGGCGTCTTCAAATGCGGGGGAGAAGATGTGCGTCTCCCCGCCGAAATGATCGTGTCCCAGCTTCGCTTCAAAAACACCGCTGGCGGTGGTCCCCTGAAGGTATTTGGCTATCAGGGGATACAACCGAAACATGGAGAAGGCCTTTTGCGCCAGTAAAATCTTCGCGCCGCTCTCCTGCCCCACCCTCTGCAAAATTTCAAGGTTGTCTATGATGGCCGCCTCATCAATAAGGTAACAAGGCGTTTTCAATTGGGATAGTTCCGGAAGCATGCGCATGTCAGTCCACCAGCACGGGTTCGAAGCTTTCCTTAAAGGGAAGACCCCAGCGGTTCAACGCTTCCATAAAGGGATCAGGGTCAAACTGCTCCATGTTGTACACGCCTGGCTTTTTCCATTTACCCGTTAATACCAGCATGGTCCCAATCATGGCCGGCACGCCCGTCGTGTAAGAAATGGCCTGGGAGCCTACCTCCCTAAAGCATTCCTGGTGGTCGCATATATTGTACAGGTAATATGTCTTGGGCTTGCCATCCTTTATTCCTCTGAAAATACAGCCTATATTGGTTTTGCCCACAGTGCGGGGACCCAGTGACGCCGGATCGGGGAGTACGGCCTTTAAAAATTGAAGGGGCACGATTTGCTTGCCTTCAAACACAATGGGCTTGATAGAGGTCATACCCACGTTTTCCAAACATTTCAGGTGTGTGAGATAGCTTTGCCCAAAGGTCATAAAGAAGCGGATGCGCTTGACGCCGGGGATGAACTTGGCCAGCGATTCGATTTCCTCATGATGCAACAGGTACATGTCCTTTTTGCCGATTCCCTCGAAAATGTATTCCCGCTTTACCTCCATGGGCTCGGTTTCCACCCAGCGGCCGTTCTCCCAGTAACTGCCCTTGGCAGTCACTTCTCTTATGTTGATCTCCGGGTTGAAATTGGTGGCGAAGGGATAGCCGTGGTCGCCGCCGTTGGCATCCAGGATGTCGATTTCGTGGATCTCGTCAAAGTGATGCTTCAATGCATAGGCGGAAAACACGCTGGTTACGCCGGGGTCAAAGCCGCTTCCCAGGAGCGCTGTGATACCCGCCTCACGGAAACGGTCATGGTAGGCCCACTGCCACTTGTACTCAAACTTGGCGGAGTCGGTGGGCTCATAATTGGCTGTGTCCACATAATCGGTTTTGGTCGCCAGGCAGGCATCCATGATAGTCAGATCCTGGTATGGCAGCGCCAGATTCAACACCACATCCGGCTTGAAGCTTTCAATCAGCCGGACCAGTTCCCGCACATTGTCGGCATCCACCTGAGCCGTCAATATCTTTGTCTTGCCGCCGGATAGCTTGTCCCGCAATACATCACACTTTTGTTTCGTGCGGCTGGCGATCATGATTTCCTCAAACACATCGCTGTTCTGGCAGCACTTATGAATGGCAACGCCGGCCACGCCTCCGCAGCCGATAATAAGCGCTTTACCCATGATAATATCCTCCTTACTATAAAGGGATGAAATTCCTTTGGCAGGGAACCGGTAGCAGCGCCACCGATTCAAAGTATCGCAAGCAAAAGTTCCCGCAAAATCTTCAGCGCCGTGGCCGTGGATGTGCCGCTGGGATCATAAGGCGGTGAAAGCTCTGTGATATCGCATGCCACCACATTCGCGCTTTTCAGCGCAAGAATGGCATCAAGCAGCTCCATAAATGAAACGCCGCCGGCTTCCGGCGTGCCGGTGCCGGGAAAAGCGGAAGGGTCCAGCACATCCAGATCAATGGTCACGTACAGGGGCTTACCCGCAAGCTTTACCACCGTTTGCGCAACGCCCTGCAAGTCAAATGCATGCATAGCCACATGACCCTCCGCCGCCCACACAAATTCCGGTCTGTCGCCGGAGCGGATACCATATTGAAAGATTCGCCCATCGCCGAGTATGTCCCAGCAGCGCCTTAATACCGTGGCATGGGAAAGCATTTCGCCCAGGTATTCATCACGTAAGTCCGTGTGAGCGTCAAAATGCAGAATATGCAAATCAGGATGCTTTTTTGCGGCGGCACGCACCGCACCCAGTGTGACCAGGTGCTCACCCCCCAGCATGACGGGGATTTTATCCTGTGCAAGGATGGCGCAAGCCTTTTCCTCTATCCTTTGGAGCACGGCCTGCACATTGCCAAAGGGCAGTTCCAGGTCGCCGCCGTCAAACACCTCATGGTCCGTCAAGTCCTTGCCCTGATAGGGACTGTAGGTTTCCAGGCCATAGCTTTCCGCCCGCATCACGCGGCTGGCAAATCGCGTACCGGGCCTGTACGAGGTGGTGCCGTCAAAGGGCACGCCGAAAATCACGGCTCTCGCTTCCTCATACCCGCTGTCGCAGCCTAAAAAGGTGGAGACATTTTCAGTCCACATGCTCCACATCCTCCAGCAGCTTTTGCACATAGTTGGGCAGCGCAAACGCGCCGCGGTGCAGATTTGTATTATAATACCTTGTTTCCAGCTCCAGCTTCTTCCACTCCTTGGACCTCAAATCCCGAACGGGGTGGTATTCCTTGGAGGCAAAGCCAAACAGCCAGTATCCCGAAGGATAGCTGGGGATATGGGCCTGATATACCCGGCTGATGGGAAAGGATTCAGTGATGCGCTTATGGGCCCGTTGCATGGCCAGCGCGTCGGCATCATAAAAGGGGCTTTCATGCTGGTTAACCATAATGCCGTTGTCTTTCAACGCTTTATAGCAATTGCCGTAAAACTCGCGGGTAAAAAGGCCTTCACCCGGCCCGAAAGGGTCGGTGGAATCCACAATAATCAGGTCATATGCGTTGTCCTTGCTGCGAACAAACTTCAAACCATCCTGATAGAATATGCGCACCCTTTTATCGTCAAACCCGCAAGCTGTAAAGGGGAGGTATTCCCTGCACACCTTGACCACCATTTCGTCGATCTCCGCCATATCGATGCACTGAATGGATTCATACCTAGTCAACTCCCGCAGAATACCCCCGTCGCCCGCTCCGATGACCAGAACGTTTTGCACGTTGGGGTGCACCGCCATGGGCACGTGGGTTAGCATTTCATGGTAAATAAACTCATCCTTTTCGGTGAGCATCATAAACCCGTCAAGTGTCAGAAACCTGCCAAACTCAGGTGATTCAAACACGTCGATACGCTGGAAAGCACTTTGTCCGCTGTACAGCTGCTTATCCACCTGAATTGAAAGCTTTACCTGGGGCGTATGTCTCTCGGAAAACCAAAATTCCATACTACCTCCTTTAGGGGGCGTTGCCCCCGAACCCCCACCAAAGGGACCAATCCCTTTGGTGTTCTCATACCGAATCTATATGACCAATATCTTTTCCACTTCCGGGTCTTGCGTACCGGTCAAGAAACAGCCTTTTTCCCTTGCATAGGAAATATACCCGATGATTTCCTTTGTGATTCGTTCGCCAGGCGCCACGATGGGAATCCCGGGAGGGTAGCTCATCACATACTCCGCCGCAATACGCCCAGCACTTTCCTCAAGCGGCAGAACGATCTTGTCGGAATAGAAGGCTTCCTTGGGTGTCAATACCACCTGGGGGCTGATATACTCGTGATCCATCAGCCCGCTGCGATCCTTTTTATAACGCCTGCGGATCTCCGCCAGCGCGCCAACCAGCCGTTCGATATCTTGGAACCTGTCGCCAACAGACAAATAGGCCAGAATGTTTCCGATATCGCCGAACTCAATTTGGATATCATATTCATCACGCAATAGGTCGAAGACCTCAATGCCGGCCAGGCCCACATCCAGGGTGTGCGCAGCCAGCTTCGTCTCGTCAAAATCGTATACGCTGTCGCCGTTGATCAGCTCCCGGCCATAGGCATAGTAATCACCGATACAGTTGATCTCGTCCCTGGCGTACCGCGCCATCTCAGTGACCTTGCGAAAAATTTCCACACCGCCCAGCGCCAGCTTGCGCCTTGAAATATCCAGACTGGACATTAATAGATACGAGCCGCTGGTAGTTTGGGTGAGGTTGATGATCTGCCGCACATGATTGGGGTTGACTCCCGTTCCGCACAGGAGAAAAGAGCTTTGGGTAAGCGAGCCGCCGGATTTGTGCATGCTTACCGAAGCCATATCCGCGCCGGCTTTGATGGCGGACACAGGCATATCCTCACCAAAGGAAAAATGGGTACCGTGGGCCTCATCCGCCAGCACCAGCATACCGGACAAGTGAGCCAGGCGCACGATTTCCGGAAGATTTGAGCAAATGCCGTAATACGTGGGATTATTTACGAGGATGGCTTTGGCATCCGGATTTTGCCGGATTGCAAAAGCCACATCGGAAACGGACATGCCAAGGGCGATGCCCAGGCGCTTATTGACCTGGGGGCTGACGTAAACCGGGATTGCGCCGCCCAAAACCAGGGCGTTGATGACGCTGCGGTGGACATTTCGGGGTACAATGATCTTTTCGCCTTGCCGGACGGCGGATAAAATCATGGCCTGAACGGCAGAAGTTGTGCCGCTTACCATGAAAAAAGCGGCAGCAGCGGAAAACGCCTGGGCCGCCAGCTCCTCCGCGTCACGGATGACGGAGGTGGGGTGCACCAGGCTGTCGACGGATTTCATGGAGTTGACGTCCATGGAGACGCACTTTTCGCCCAGAAGCGCCACAAGCTCGGGGTTGCCCTTGCCCCTTTTGTGGCCGGGCACGTCAAAGGGGACGACCCGGTTTTTCTGAACGTACTGCAAAGCCTCCACGATAGGCGCCCTGGTCTGGTCAAACAGCGCCATGGGTCAGCCTCCTTTGCGGTAGATGTTGGAGCCGGAGAAGACCTCGATCATTTCCTTGCGCAGATTGGTGGTAATCTCCAGGCGGAGCTTGGGGGGAAGCTCGTAAATATCGGTATTGAAGAGGTAGTGCTGCAAATCGACTTCCTTGACCATCATTTTGGTGTGGAACAGGTTGGCCTGGTAGACATTGATATCGATGGCATCGTAGCGCTCCAGCGTTTTTTTGTTGACATAATCCTGGATGGAGGTGATGTCATGGTCGATGAATATCTTTTTGCCGGAGAGGTCGCGGGTGAAGCCGCGCACGCGGTAATCCATGGTGATGATGTAGGAATCGAAGCTGCCGATGAGATAATCCAGGGTGGAAAGGGGCGTGATTTCCCCGCAGGTGGCCACGTCGATATCCACGCGGAAGGTGGCGATGGCCGTTTCGGGGTGGAATTCGGGATAGGTATGGACGGTGACGTGGCTTTTGTCCAGGTGCGCCACGACGGTATCGGACTCCATGCGGGAGAGCATGGATTCCTCGGCGATCAAAAAGGTGACGCTGGCACCCTGCGGCTCGTAGTCCTGGGTGGACACGTTGAGCACATGGGCACCGATCATCTCGGTGAGCTTGTGGAGGATGCCGGTCAAACGCTCGGAGTTGTACTGCTCGTCGATGTAGGCGATATAGTCCCGCTGTTCCCTGGGCGTTTTGGCGTAGCACACATCATAAATATTGAAGCTTAATGCCTTGGTCAGGTTGTTGAAACCGTACAGCGTCATTTTTTCCTGGCTCACGGCAGCCACCTCCTTTCATTATAAACAAAAAGACACGGGAATACCGATGCGGTCTGCAGCGGTTTTCTCGTGCGTCATACGCAAACTGTAGGCTTAACGGGCGCTTTTCACCCATGTCATAACGTACAGCATACTCAGAGTCTATATAGCCTTACACTTTTAATACTCTTATTGACTATTCACAAGTGGTTATGCCGCAGGGCATATTGGTTATAAAGTAACCAACTTATAAATTGAGCTTTCGCCGCTGTTTTGAAACGGTTCCGCTCCATCAATAAGGCAACAAAAGTTGCCAATCGGCTTAAGACCCGGCTGTCCGTATGGCCTATTCACCCCGGGGGAATTTCGCCGGGGCGGTCTTGATTTTATTCCATGGCATACGCCATGCGTATACCATGAAACGATGTATAAAATACCATGACGCAGGACAAATGTCAATGGAAAATTTCGTGCGCGCATCCAAGATTTTTTCATGGAAAACAGCGCCCGGCAAAGGCGGTGAAAAGCCTGGCGGGCATTACGCCGCCAAAGCCCGCAAGCCTTTGCCGGGCACGGCCCCGCAGGCGGTATGCACAATTGCATATTGTTACTGATGGCTATTGATTTACATCTTCCCTCAATTTTTGGACAATGCGCATCAGCCCGTTTTCACGGTACGCGCCGCACACCACCTGAACGCCCACGGGAAGGCCTTCCCCCGTTACGCCGGCAGGCACGGACATGACCGGGTCCGCCGTGAAAAAAGGCGTGGTGTAGCCCAGGTTGGCCGAAGCGTACAGCGTTTTTTGCCCGTCCACCAAAAAATCACCGTAAAAGGGCTGGCCGTTTACCACCCTGGCCGGCTTCATGTGAGGGAAAGCCGGCGTTGCCGTGACAGGCGTTACAAGGCAGTCGAACCTTTCCATAAGCCGCCCCATGGCGCGCTTGCATTCTTCCCGTTGGTCTTCCGCCTCAAGATATGTTTTCAGCCGCCTGTCCATATGCCTGCTGCCCATCAGGTACCGGGCGGCAAAGCAGGCCGCGGGCGGCATCATGGCCGCGATGGCACCGTATAAAAGCTTGATAAAGCTTTCCCTTGCCTGACTGAAGGGATAATCATCGGCCTTGAGCTCGTACAGGTCGTTGCTTTCGCCGAGCTTTTCAAGGTATGTACCAATGCATTCCCGGCTGTCCCCGGAAAGGGGCAGGCCGCCGCAGTCCAGGGACCAGGCGATTTTCAGCCTGTTCCCCAACCCGGCATTTACGGAAGGGAAGCCGTGGTCCGCGAGCACGGAATAGACCGCCTCCACCACTTCAGGCGTTTTTGCCTGAAGGCCGATGCGCAGCATGTTTGAAAGGGTGCTGCCCACAGGCTTGCCGCCCGCAAAGCCATTGAGGCTTATGGCACCGCCGGTAGGCACGAAGCCATAGATGCCGCAGAAATGCGCGGGAATGCGGATGGAGCCCATGAGGTCGTTGCCGATGTCCGCATCGCTGATGGAGAGGCGCACCGCGCAGGCACCGCCGCCGCTGCTGCCGCCGCAGGTGCGGCCGGGAAACAGGGGATGGCAGGACCGGCCGTAAACCGGATTATCGGTCTGCGCGTCCATCGCGCCGGGCGGCATGTTGGTTTTGCCAAAAATCAGCGCATCCTCCGCCCTGAGCTTTGACACGGCGCCGCAGTCCTTAACGGCCAGGTTATCCTTCAAGCGCAAAAAGCCGGCCGTGGAGCGCATGCCCTTCACATCCAGGTTATCCTTGACGGTAATCACGGCCCCGGCCAGCCTGCCGGCCTTACCCAGCCTGACTTTTTCGTCGATCTCCATGGCTTGCGCAAGAAGCAGCTCCGGGTGGCATTCCACCACGGCGTTCACCCGCGGGTTTTCCTGTTCCAAGAGACTGAGCCTTTCCCTGGCAATGGCCTCCACCGTTTTTTCCCCGCGCGAAACGGCCCGGATATTGGCAAGCATATCGTGACCCAATATAATCCCCCCCTTTTTGTACAAGGATACAGGGATTTATGGGGCAAAGATTTTCATTTCTTGCTGTTTTGCTGGCGAACGGGTACGCAAAAGGTGATTTCGATGCCTTCACCCGCCTTGCGGTAATACTCCACAAAGGGGCGGCTGTCGGGGTACAGCCCGTCGATAATCATACGGTACCCGTACAGGTAATCCGTGATGCCGAAAAACGCTTTGGAGAAATCCGGCCTGTTTCTTGGCATGGTAAAGCAGATGTACAGCCCTTGCGTGGGAAAGGCGCGGACTGATACCTCCCCTTCCGGGATGACGCCGTCCCCCGCCTCCACACAGGCGAAGTACCGGCATTTGTCAAGCGGCGCGGCCTCCGGGGTATCCAGGGTCAAGCCCATGAAAACAATGTCCGGGCCAATGAGGCGGCGTTTGCCAAGCCACGCGAACAGACGTTGAAAGGCGGCGAAAATGGCGTCGCTTTCAAACTCGGCGGACAGGCCCCGGCAGGCGATGCCCGCCACGCTTACATTGGGAAGCGTCTTTATATGGAACAGCGCGTCCAGGGCGGGGTCGGCCTGATACTGCCTGAAGCGTTCCCGCGGTAAATGAAGGGGGCGCTTGCGCCGCGTGTTTTTGCGGTACGCGGAGGGTGTGCAGCCCATGATTTTGCCAAAGCCGCGCACAAAGCCGGCGGAGGAGGAAAAGCCGCAGTCAAGACCGATGCTGGTGATGGAGCTGCTGTCGTACAACAGCCGCCCGGCCGCCGCCACCACCCTTCGCTCCTGCACGTATTCGTGCAGCGTTTTTCCGGCCATGGCATGGAACACACGGTGGAAATGATATTCCGAATACCCTGAAACGGAGGAAAGCACGGCAAGGCTCAAATCATCCGCCAGATGATCGTCGATGTACGCACAGACCTTGTTAAGACCAGGATACCAGCCCTCCGCGCCCTGCTTTTCCATGCCGGCCTCCCATTATCAATGCGCGTCAATGTACGCGTTCAATTCATCATGCCATGCATCCGGCTCAAAGGCGCCGACTGCGGTTTCTTCGCCAAAAAGCAAATCAACAAGATACCTGGGCCGTTTGCCGCCAATGTGCATGGCCTTGATGCAGGATACGCAGTAGACCGCCACATCCTCACAGGGCATTTGACCGGCCCTTTTTCGCATGTGCTCCTTTACCTGACCGACGGGCAGAACGCCGTAAAAGCTGTCGCCGCAGCAGACGGCCTTATCGCGGGTGCGCTTAGGCTCCATCACCTGAATGTTCATGCGGGCAAGCAGCGCGCGCACGGCATCGTGCACCCGCGACTCCGTGCGCGTGGGGCACGCGTCGTGTATGGCCATCCTCTGCCCGTGGTAATCGGGGAAGGGAAAGGCATCGCTTTTTGACAGCACCTCCCACAGCGATACGGTGGAGATGCCAGCGTACAGGGAGCGGAACCTTTTATCGCACCCCGCGCAGACGTTGATTATTTGAGTGCCGCCTTGAAGGCGCGGCTCGTGGCGGCAGCAAATGTGATGCTCCGGGACGGATTCGCCGGTTTCATTCAGGAAAGCGGTGATCTTGTGGGCCAGGTGGGGCTTGTACAGCATCAGCGCACAGCCGGGAGCGTATACTTTGGGCATGGGCGGCCTCCTGAAAAGGGCAAAGTATAAGGATATGCTCATTGTATAGGAAATAGAACGGAATGTCTTGACTAATTTTTTTGTACGCATTGCGGCAGATACCTGTAAAGCAAACATCGCCGAACAAAAGAAAGCCTGTTCACAGCGGAATCGCCTAACCCTGGGCATGATCTATGCGCAGCTATGCGGGCAATTGATAATCGCCCCTACAGTTGCCAGAGTTAGCTGCATACTCTGCCAGGGCGCTTGCAAGCCGGGAGGTTTTGTATGCTTTATTAATACCAATTATTCCGAATAAGTCAAATTTTTGCCTTGACAAGTTACTTATTATTACTTATAATTGCTTTTAAGGCAGCTTTGAGGAATACCTGCCTGTATGATGAAAAGGAGGGCATACCATGAAACAGAGCGTATTCAAAACCGAAGCCGGGCGGGATAAGGTTCGCGCCTACTATAACAATGTGCTCAGCCGCTTTCCATTTGGACAGCAGTATGTGGACACCAGCTGCGGCAAGACCTTTTTGCTGACCGCGGGGAGCCCGGAAAACGAGCCGGTGATATTGCTGCACGGCTCCGTCAGCAACAGCGCTTTTTGGTTTCCCGAGATGATGGCCTTGTCGGGGCAATACAGGGTGTATGCCGCGGATATCCCCGGTGAGGCGGGAAACAGCTGCGAATACCGGCCCGACCTTATGACAGATGATTTCGCGCTGTGGCTGAAGGATGTATTGGACGCGCTGGGCATAAGCCGGGCCACTATCATCGGCAATTCGCTGGGCGGCTGGATGGCGCTGAAATTCGCCACGGCTTTCCCGGAGCGCGCAAAACGGCTGGCATTGATTGCCGCATCCGGCATAGCGCCCATCCACCCTTCGTTTTTACAGGGGGTTACACACGGAAAGCAGGCGGGGGACCCTGTGAAGGTAACCACGGAAATACTGGGCGGACAGGGCATACCCAAGGAAGTGCTGGATTTTATGAACCTGATGGCTGAAAGCTATAACCCGATTGAGGAGCTGCCCCTGTTTACGGATGAACAGCTGCGCCGCCTTGTGATGCCGGTTCTTTTTATAGGCGGCGAGGAGGACGCCATTATTGATGCGCAAAGCTCCATTGAGAGGCTGATGCGGCTTGTGCCATACGCCCAAACCCATCTGCTGCCCGGATGCGGGCACGCGGTATTCAATGCCATGGATTATTTGGCGCCGTTTCTTGGAGAGACGGCAGAACAGGAGGCAAAACGACTTTGAAAAAAATAAGCCATGCGCCGCCCGGTTTTTAAGGCCGGTGCGGCGCTTTGGCTT
>JAEWNM010000267.1 GCA_023392755.1 Bacillota bacterium | reverse complement strand
TACGCTTGATAAGTGTAGGTTCTTTGATGGTCTGACCGATGCTTGACATCGGTTTTTGTTATTTTGGCTGTCTTGTTGATGGCAGAAATGTCAATGAAGGTTGCCATCAGATTTATTAAAATCGGATGGCAGTCTATGTAGTGAAAGCAAAATTTGATGGCAAAAGAAATCTGATAACGGTTGTTTCCTTTGCGAATCGATATCGCATCCAATTCCAGATCATATCTTAATTTAATCAGTTTATTATCAAGATATGTGCAACCCAAGCTTTACAAACGACAATTTTATATCTATAATCTAATCATAAGTTTAATAGTGTAGTATTAGTAACAGGAGGTTATCCAATATGGCAGGCATTACCCTATTGGACTCAACCGTATTATTTATCCTTCGCATGGCGCTGGAAAATGCGGATGAACATGATGAGCGTTCGATTGACGAAGTCCGTGCGGACGTTGCTCCGTTGATGGCATGGCTGGCTAACAATACGTCAGGGAGCGTCAAACCCGCCGCACCAAACGGCAAGCTTGAGGTTCATATAGTGCTGGACGGCATGCCCGGATACGCACAGGTGCGTGTTTATCCCGCGTTCGAACGGTCCGGCAGCGGATTTAATCCGATACGCGATGGGCAGATTGAATTCTGGCGCGCACAGACGGATGCAAATGGCACAGTATGCATGCAGTTGCCATCCGGGCGCCCGCTCATGCTGGAGGTAACAGCCGGGCTTCATGTGTCCTCATTCACCGCGGCTTTCGAACTCGCGCCAGGCGGCACGTACACGGCTTACGCAGATCTGCGCACGCTGATAAACCTTCGCGCCCGGGGCATACGCAGCGGCGAGCTGCACCACCATTCAATCTATTCCAGCCCGGCGTATGGCGGTACGGATCACGTGGTGGATACGGCCGCGGACGTATATGGCTCCATGCGGGCGGCAGGCCTGGATTTCGGCGCGCTGAGCGATCATCACAACACACTGAACCACAAGGAGTGGCTATCATTCCAAAGCAGCGCGTTTACGCCTATCCGTTCCAAAGAAATATCCACATCCAACGGGCATGTAAACCAGCACGGAGCAGCGGAAGATGTGATATACCGCATTCCCGCAGGCGAAAAACGTACGGATGAATACCTGCGCAGCGAGTGGCTGCGGGTGACAAAACGCATCCGTGACTTGGGCGGGTTGCCCGTCATCAATCATCCGTGTTCCTGGCAGAGTGCAATCTCCTTTCCGGAACGGTTCAGCGACATGCTGTCCATGTTTGAGGGGATGGAAATCTGGAATGCGGCAACACCTTACCTTGAGGGCTTTCCGAACACCCGCGCACTGGCGCTTTGGTATAACTCGCTCAACCGGGGAGTATACCTGCCCGCGGTTTGCGGCAGCGACACGCATAATATCATGGCAAACGATTACCAGGCGATCTCCGGAATGCTAAAGGAAATCTGTGAGGCCGGAGAAGCGGAATACACGTCGATGCCTGAAGCCGCAAAACGCGGATACGATTGGTTTGTTCGGGCGCGCGATGCGGCACTGCAACTGTACGAGCCTTGGGCGGAGCAGTGCCTGGGCACCGCCGCTGCCCGAAATCTCGTATCGGCGGGCGCGGCGGCTGACGAAAACGGCATACTGGACGCAATCCGTAATCGGCGCAATGTGCTTACGAACGGACCGCTGCTCATCTTTGCGGTTAACGGCGCCCAGCCCGGCGATACGGCAGCGGTGGGGGGATCGGCCCATATTAATGTCGAATTGTACGCAAAGAAGCCGCTTCAGGTACTCACGCTCACCGGACGGAAAGGAACCCGTACATTCCCGCTTACTCCGCGCGCAGAACGGGATGGGTTGACAGATTATTCCATTTCGTTGGACCTTGATGTGGCCGGAGAGGAATTTCTGGTAGCCGCCGCAGACGGCGGCATAACAAACATGGCAATCGCCAACCCTGTCTTTCTGAAATAAGGAAACAATGCAAGCCAGCAGGCTTGCAGCGATAATGCAAACATGAAAAGGGTAATGATGTATGAAGATAGGCGTCCGGGCCCACGATTTTGGAAAACAGTCTCCTGAATTATTGGCTTCGGCCATCAAAAGAGCCGGGTACAATGCCGTACAGCTGGCACCCTACAAGGCATTGGATATCCATGCGGAAGAAATGATCAAGCCAGCCAAAGTGGCAAGGATCAGAGATGCCTTTTCCAATGAAGGGGTTGGAATTGCAGTGCTGGGCTGCTATGTGGAACCCGGCTCCATGGAGGATGACGTCTATCGGGCAAGCTTTGAAAAGTTCCGCAGCCATATCCAAATCGCCAAAGATATTGGCGCATCCTGCGTGGCCACGGAAACAACCCCGTTTAAGGCACCTGAAAGCGAACGGGAAAAAGCATATGCCCGTGTACTGGCATTTGTTCGCGAAATGGCGGGGGAAGCCGAGCGGTATGATACAGCCATTGCCATTGAGCCGGTACTTACACATACCATTCATACGCCTGCAATGATGGCAAGGCTTATACAGCAGGTGTCTTCCCCGCGGCTGAAAGTGATATTTGATCCCATCAACCTGCTGTCCCCTATAGAAGCAGAAAAGCAAGGAACATTATGGCAAACATGCTTTGATCAATTTGGCGGCCGGATAACCGCTTTGCATGTCAAAGATGGCCGCTTCGAGAACGGGCAGTATATCCCCCTGCCGCTGGGGGAAGGAATCATGGACTTCAAGCCTGTCATGGACTGGGTACGTGTTCAATCTTCCGAAATCCCATTGCTCCGGGAGGAGGCAAATCCCGCCCTAGCGCAAAAGGATATCCTGTTTCTCCGTGGATTTTAACGAAACAACCCAATATAGAAAGAATCCTTATTTAGGGAAGATGAGTTCATAATCCACGCCGCTGTGCTTCGCGCCATATTCGCAAGGTTCAAAAGCCTCGCAAAGCCGAATATCCGCTGCTTTTTTTCCATAGCGTGCTTTAAGCAGGCCAGCAAATTTTTCTGCCTGCCACAGGGAGGCAGGCTCATACCGTTTTGCCAGCCATTCCATACGCTCCCGCGCATCTTTGGGAATCGACGCAGAATCGGTGCCGTCCACCCAGGGAAGCCAGTCAAATACCTGGCTTTCATGCTGCGCGAGCGCTTCGATCTTTTTTTCGAACACGTCATCGATCGCAACAATCACGCCGGCCTGAAAGGAATAAGGCTTTTGAAAGGTATCATCTATATAAAAGATCAAGGGCAGCTTGTCCATGACGGGAACAGTAGGCAGAAAATTGGGCACCCTTAAAAGGTAGGAGCAATCCTGCACAAGCATGGCTGTGTTCCGGTGATCAGGGTGATAATCGCATGGCCGGTGCGTGAAGATCAGATCCGGCGCGAACTCCCGGATGGCTCGCATCATTCTTTCACGACTCGGAATATCGGTTGTCAGATAACCGTCGTTCATATCCAGGCTCTCATAGCCGGCAACGCCCAGTACCTCTTTGGAACGACGCTTTTCTTCATCCCGGATCTGAACAATCTTGTATCCAGGATAAACTTCATGCCCTGACTGGCCGTTGGTGGCACACAGGAATTTCACAATATGCCCGGCCCGTACGAATTTAATGGCTGTGCCTGCCATTTTTTCCGGATCATCCTGATGGGCGCCAATCACAAGAATCCGCAGCTTGCTTACATTCATACGATCAATCCTCCGTGCGCCGAAGCAGCGCATTATTCACTTCTTCAAACATTGCGTCCAGCGCATCCCTTTTCAGCTTGTCTTTTGCCGCATAACACACAGCCCCGACAAGAGGGCCATAAGCCGGCTGTACAAGCCTTGCGCCCAAAGCGCCTATTTCTTTTTGAAAAGGGAGCAGAATGCAGTCGCCCGCCTTGAAAAGCCCGCCTGAATAAGACACATCCACCGGTTGGCCTGGCGAAAAAGACAGCCTGTCCATAAGCGCGGCTGCCAGGCTTGCCAGTTCCCCGGCGGCACGCTCGTACAGATGCTTAACCGCCAGATCCCCCAATTGATAAAGGATAAGCACCTCCCGCTGGAAGGCCG
>JAEWNM010000071.1 GCA_023392755.1 Bacillota bacterium | reverse complement strand
CAATCAGTATCCCCGAAATACATGGCACCTGGCCACCAAAATGCCGGGGCACATGATGCAGAACAGGAATGGGAAAATCGTTCCCATTGGCTATCTGGCCGGCGAAACCATTCATTCCATAGCCGATATATTTGAGGATCAGCTCACGCGGTGCGGCGTGGATTATTTTGATTTTTACCTTTTGCACAACGTATGCGAAACCTCCCTGGACTTTTATACGGATGAGGCCGTGGGCGTTGTGGAATACCTTAAGGAGCAGAAGCGTGCTGGGCGCATACGCCACCTGGGCATATCGGCCCACGGCCGCGCGGATACCATCGAGCGCTTTTTGGACCTTACGGACTGCGTTGAGTTTGTGCAGCTTCAGCTCAATTACATGGATTGGTTTTTGCAGGACGCCCGGCGCAAGTATGAAATTGTCACCGCCCGCAACATACCCGTTATTGTGATGGAGCCCGTAAGGGGCGGGCGTCTGGCCCAGCTTGCGCCCAAGGCGGGCGACATGCTCAAGGCGGCGCGGCCTAATGATTCCCACGTGTCCTGGGCGTTTCGGTTTTTGCAGGCGCTGCCCAATGTGTCGGTGGTGCTAAGCGGCATGACCACCATGGACCAGCTTAGGGAAAACATATCGCTCTTTTCCAGGCACAACCCTCTGGATACGGCGGAAACCGAGCTTCTTTTCAAGGCCGTCCAGGGCATTATGAACCTTGTCCCCTGCACTGCCTGCCGCTACTGCTGCGACGCCTGCCCCAAGGGGCTGGATATACCCAAGCTGATTTCGCTGTACAATGAAACGAGCAATGAGAAAACCGGCATCATCAACTTTACGCTGGGCGCCATGAAGGCGGACGAGCTGCCCTCGGCCTGCCTAAAATGCGGGGAGTGCATGAAGCTTTGCCCCCAGAACATCGACATCCCCGGCGTGCTTGCGCGCTATGCCGGGCTGCTGGCCACATGAAGGGAGGCTGTCCCATGACGATTGCACAGGTTGGCAAAATGTACGGCCTTACGGCGGATACCCTGCGCTACTATGAGCGGGCGGGGCTGATCCCCCCCGTCCGTAAAAACGCGAGCGGCATACGCGATTATACGCCGGACAGCCTGAAATGGGTAGAATTTGCCAAATGCATGCGCGGCGCGGGGCTGCCCGTTGAGGCGCTGGCCGAGTATGTAAAGCTTTTCCGTAAGGGCGACGAAACGCTGGACCAGCGCAAGGCGCTTTTGATCGGCCAGCGAAACCGGCTGGCCGCGAAAATTGAGGAGATGCAAAGCACCCTTCGCCGGCTGGACGGCAAAATCGGCCGCTATGAGCAGGGCCTGATGAAGGCGGAACAGCGCCTTTTGGATTCCGGCCTGTAGGCGCGGCACCCCGTTTTCTTTTTGAAACAATCGCGGACATTGCCTTGACACCGCAAAAAACGGTATTTATAATAACCAATGAAGGCTACTGTGTTTGCTTTAGGCTTTTCTTATATTTCGTACAATAGGATGATATCGAGGCGAAAGCATGATAAGACTTATCGTGGACAGCACCTGCGACCTGCCCGGGGAAATGTTCGACCGTTATTCCATGCTGATGATCCCCCTGCATGTGCTGCTGGACGGAAACGATTACCGCGACAAGGTGGAGCTTACGGCGGACCAGGTTTTTGCCGCCATGCGCAAGGGCCAGGTGCCCAAAACATCGCAAATAGGCCCCGATGATGCAACTGCGGTATTCCAGGGCTGCTGCGACAGGGGCGAGGATTTTATTTACCTTTCCTTCTCCGCCGCGCTGTCGGGCACATACCAGCTTGCCAATGCCATATTAAAGGATTTGCGGCTCAAATACCCGCACCTGCGCATGCAGGTGATCGATTCCAAGTCCGGCTCCGTGGCCATCGGGCTCATCGCGCTCCAGGCCGCGCAGATGATCGGCGCGGGCCGCGGCTATGACGAGGTCGCGGCGCATACCGCCTTCCTTGCCGGGCATGTGGAGCATGTGTTCACCATCGCGGACATCGGCTGGCTTGTTAAGGGCGGCCGCATTGGCAAGCTTCAGGGCGTGCTCGGCTCCATACTGGACGTGCGGCCCGTGCTGGAAGTGAAAAACGGCCTGATGCAGGTTATCAAAAAGGCGCGGGGCGGCCAAAAGGCCCTTGCCATGATTGTGGATACGCTTTTGGAGCGGATTTCCGCCTTCCCCGGCCAGATTATCGGCATCTCCCATTCCGACAATCTGCCCGGCGTGGAAAAGCTCAAAGCTATACTGACTGAAAAACTGGGCGCCACCACCTTCCTCGTCAGCCAGATCGGCAGCGTTCTGGGCAGCCACCTGGGCATTGACGCACTGGGCCTTTTCTTTTTCAACCAGGAGCCGGAGACGTATTTCAAGTCAATATAGGGGAACAAGGGTATAGGATATTGGCGGGAAGGGTGCTTTTTGAAAAAAGCACCCTTCCCGAACCTATCCCTGAAAAACTTTTGTATATATAAAATGGATTTTTTTTGCCATTCTTCGCCCTTTCTCTGCCTTGACACCGGTCTGTGCCATGGTATACTGTTCCATGCATTCATCCATGCAAGGAGTTTTTTCATGCGGTCACTGGGCAGGCTGATTACCATTTTGGGCATTGTATGCCTTCTGGCGGGCGGTTACGGGTTTGCGGCCATCCACACATCCTACGCGCCGGGGCTTACCGGCTGGGTGGCGGAGGCGTATGTGCATATCGGCGGCCTGAACTACAGCCTCAGGCACCCGGAGTTTTTGGTGCGGGGGATGCAGGCCTTTACTGTTACCTACCGCATGGGCCTGGCGCTGGGCGGCCTGGGCGGCATTGTTGTGGGCGGCCTTTTGCAAAGGCGCACGTACCTGTAAAAAAACCGCCATGCATTTTTTTGTCTGCCGCGCCTTACAGGCGGGCATTGATCATAAGCCACCTGAAGGTAAGGTCGTTCACACGCCTTTCTTCCGCCTTCCAATCAGCCTCAAGTGCAAGGCCCGTATACTGCGACCACTTTGTAAAAAAGGCGTGGCGCAGTTTTTTTGTAAACATGCCGTTTTCAAGGCAGGTATCCCGCACATAGGCGATTTGGGCGAATACCGCGCCTGCCTTATTGCAAGCGCCGGCGCTTGCGATAAGCTCCGTTCTGTGAAACCACATCATCCAGGCCCTGTCATCCATGGCGGCCATGTCGCAGTTGAAGTCGTTCATGTATATGCTGGCCGGGGATATCACCTGATGGCGGTGAAGCAGCTTGATTTCCGGTATGGGTGATAACTCCGCCAGCCTTGCCACCGCCCGGGAAAGCATGGCCTGGTTTTCCCGCGTTCGCCAGCCGACCGTGTGCGCCAGCAGCCGCAGGTGATACACGCAGGGCCACATAACGCCGGGCCGGAAAACGTTGATGCCCTTGTACGGTTCATAAATATCCTCAATGCACGCCGTATTGCACACGTACCCGAACACATCCAGCGCCTCCCGCACCCCCTCCCGCACAAACGGGTGCTCCTCCCGCTTAGCATAGGCAAACACGCATGCCCGCATCAGCTTCGAGCCGCCCAGGCGCCATGCGTCCAGCGGCTTGCCTACCCGTTCCATGCAGCCCCTGTCAAACGCCTCCCCCCGGTGCTCGATGGCATCAAGCGCCCTTTGCACTGCGGGATGGCTGCTTTTAACGCCCTTTTCCATCAGGAACCTGATTCCGCTCTCCGGCTCGTCCCTTCCGTGGAACGTTCCCCCCAGCCAGCCGTCCTCCCCTTGAAGGGACAGTATGCGCGTAACCTCCGGGTCGCGCAATATGGACTCCTGTAGCGCCATCATATCAGGAGAATTGACATCCTCATTCAATATCTCCTTTTTGATTCGGTAGGCAATGGAGGGGCATGCGCTTTGTATAAGCGATTCGATGACATGCTGATTCATGGCGCACCTCTTTTGCAGGTCTTGCTGTTTTCCCAATTATATCATAATGTGGAAATGACGTTTTTCAGGGATGCCGCGGGAAGGGAGATTTTTTCAAAAAGCGCCCTTCCCGCACATCCAAAATCCCCCTTTTCCGCCAACTTCCCCTTGACAAATCCGCCTCCGCCATGATATCATTCGCTTGCAAAATTGAATACCTTATTAAGAGTGGTGGAGGGACGGGCCCGATGAAACCCGGCAACCGGCTTTGCGCTTGGTGCCAAATCCCGCAGCGCGGCACGCCGTAAGGCAGCGTTGGCAGATAAGGGAGATCGAACTGATCAAATCCGCCTGCTTGTGCCGAGCAGGCGTTTTTCAATTGCGGAAGGAGAAAACCATGCGCCAACTGTTTACATCCGAATCCGTTACCGAGGGCCATCCCGATAAAATGTGCGACCAGATATCCGACGCGGTGCTGGACGCGATTCTGGAAAAGGACCCCATGGCCCGCGTTGCCTGCGAAACCTGCGCCACCACCGGCATGGTAATGGTTATGGGCGAAATCACCACCAATACCTATGTATCCATCGACGATATCGCCCGCAAGGTGATACTGGACATCGGCTACCAGAGCAGCGACCTTTGCTTTGACGGCAAAAGCTGCGCGGTATTAACCGCCGTGCACGAGCAGTCGCCCGATATTGCCCAGGGCGTGGACAACGCCCTGGAAACCAGGGGCGGCACAAGCGAGCACGACACCGGCGCCGGCGATCAGGGCATGATGTTTGGCTTCGCCTGCGACGAAACCCCGGAAATGATGCCCATGCCCATTGCCCTGGCCCACCGCCTCACCCGCAAAATGGCGGAGCTGCGCAAAAACGGCACCCTTGGCTGGATGCGGCCCGACGGCAAATCGCAGGTCACCGTCGCCTATGAGGACGGCATCCCCACCCATGTGGAAGCGGTGGTTATCTCCACCCAGCACAGCCCGGATGTTTCCCTGGATGCTATCCGCGCGCAGGTTATCGACAAGGTTATTAGCCCGGTAATTCCGGCGCGCCTGATCGACGGCAGCACCCAATATTTCATTAACCCCACCGGCCGCTTTGTACTGGGCGGCCCCGCCGGCGACAGCGGCCTTACCGGCCGCAAGATTGTGGTGGATACATACGGCGGCTATACCCGCCACGGCGGCGGCGCTTTCAGCGGCAAAGACCCCACCAAGGTCGACCGCTCCGCCGCCTACGCCTGCCGCCATGCCGCCCTGAACGTGGTGGCGGCCGGCCTTGCCAAAAAGTGCGAAATACAGGTTGCCTACGCCATCGGCGTTGCGCACCCCGTAAGCCTGTTTGTGGATACCATGGGCACCGGCATCATGCCCGATGAGGACCTGGCTAAGCTCATTGAAAAGGTGTTCGATTTCAGGCCCAATGCCATCATCAAGCGCCTGGACCTGCGCCGGCCCATCTACCGCCAAACCGCCGCTTACGGCCACTTCGGCCGCACGGACGCTGATCTTCCGTGGGAGAAGCTGGATATGGTGGAGGCGCTCAAGGCGGCGGTGAAGTAAGGAGGCGCCAGGGGCGCTGCCCCTGGACCCCGCCCAAGGGATTTCATCCCTTGGGAATCCCAACATTGTACATAGGATTTCCTTCATATATAATCAGAGCTATGGCAAATTGCTATAGCTCTGATTTACTAATTGAGCGAACGACATGTTTGTTGTATATACTTTCCAATTTTCATTTGGAATGATATAATTTGTATATCATTCTTTGGCATTTGTCGAAAGGAGCATATTCATGAGTATCATATCTGATATTGCTATAAA
>JAEWNM010000311.1 GCA_023392755.1 Bacillota bacterium | reverse complement strand
CCCGATGAAGGGAGGGAACAGTGTGGAATTTCTGGGTCTCATCGGGGAAAAACTGGGGCATAGCCTTTCGGAAGATATCCATACCCGGCTGTTTGAAATGCTGTCCCTGCGCGCCGCCTACAAACTGATGGAAATCCCAAAAGACAGGCTGCACGGGGTGGGGCAGGCCGTCCGCCTCCTCTCCTTCCGGGGGATCAACGTTACCATCCCCTACAAGGAGGCGATACTGTCCCAGTTGGATGAGGTGGACGCTTCCGCCCGCGCGCTTCTTGCGGTGAACACGGTCAGGATCGCAAAGGGAAAGCTGACCGGATACAATACCGACGTGCATGGCCTGAAGGAAATGTTCCGCTTTCACGGTATCGACCCCAAAGGGAAGGCGGCGGTGGTTCTGGGCAGCGGCGGGGCTGCCAAGGCGGCGCTCAAGGCGCTTTCTGAATCGGGGGCAAGCCAATTGTATGTTGCCAGCCGAAGCCCGGAGGGAAAAACGTCTCCCGTCCCGAATACCTGCTTTATCGGCTATGATGAGCTGGGCCGCATGGCCGGCGGCCTTTTGCTCAACGCCACGCCGGTGGGCATGTGGCCTCATGCGGACGCTTCCCCTGTGGCGAAAAGCACCGTTGCGCTCTTTGACGCCGTGGTGGATACCATCTACAACCCCTGGGAAACGCGGCTTCTGGCCATGGCCAGGGAATGCGGCAAGGCGTGCTGCAACGGCCTGTACATGCTGGTGGCCCAGGCGGTGCGGGCGGAGGAAATTTTTTGGGATATTGTGATCCCGCCGGACGTTACCCAAACCATTTACCGGGAGCTACGCAAAAAGCAATCCGGCGAGGAGGTATTGTGATGCGCATCCTTTTGCTCAACGGCCCCAACCTGAACCTTACGGGGCTTAGGGAGACCGGCGTGTACGGCACAAAAAGCTATGAAGCCATCTGCGCGCAGCTTCAAACGGAAGCGAAAAAGCGGGATATTGATTTGGATATCCGCCAGAGCAACCATGAGGGGCTGCTCATCGACTGGGTGCACGAGGCGCTTTTGAACAAGTACGACGGCATCATTATTAACGCCGGCGCCTACACCCATTACAGCTACGCGCTGCACGACGCGCTGAAGGCGGCCGCGCTGCCCGCTGTGGAGGTGCATCTTACCAATATCCATGCCCGGGAGGAGTTCCGCCATACCTCCGTCATCGCCCCTGCCTGCCTGGGACAGATCTGCGGCTTTGGCCCCCGTGGATATGTGCTGGCTATGGACGCGATTTTGGACCGTATCGGGGAGCGCCGCGCATGAATATCGTTATTGCGGGGCTGGGCGTTATCGGCGGCTCCTTTGCCATGGGGCTATCAAAAGCGGGCTATGGCGCGGTGTACGGTATCGATACAAACGAAGAGACGCTTGCAAAGGCCAAGGCCCAGGGCTATATCCTGGATGGCAGCCGGGACGGCGCTGCGTTTTTGAATCAGGCGGATTTGGCCATTCTATGCATTTACCCCCACAGCGTGCCCGGCTTTTTATCCGCCCACAAGGGCGATTTCAAGCCCGGATGTGTCATTACCGATGCGACGGGTGTCAAAAGCGCGCTGGTTGCCCAGCTGGACCGCCTTCTGCCCGATAATGTGGACTTTGTGCCGGGACACCCCATGGCCGGGCGGGAGAAGATGGGCTTTGATTTTGCCTCCGATGCGGTGTTCAAGGGAGCCAACTATCTATTGACGCCGCTTTCCAGCAATAAGGAAGAAAGCCTGCGCCTGGTGGAATCAATAGCGATGGCGCTGGGCTTCAAACGGGTTCGGCGTATATCCCCCCAAACCCATGATTTGCTCATTGCCCATACCTCCCAGCTGCCCCACGCCATAGCGGTAGCCCTCATCAACAGCGACCGTGAGGGCCGGGAAACCGGCCAGTTCATCGGCGACAGCTACAGGGACCTGACACGCATCGCCAGAATCAACGGCGCGCTTTGGAGCGAGCTGTTTTTATCCAACAAGGATTTTCTGCTGGAAGCTATCGGTGATTTTTCCCGCCAGCTTGGTTTGATTGAAGATGCGCTGCGCCGGGAGGACAAGGCGGCTTTGGTCCGTTTGTTTGAAACATCCACCGCCCGGCGGGAAAAGCTGGATACATAAAAAGCTGCCTGCATATGTTTTGCCGGGGAAGGGTGCGGGAAGGGGCGTTTTTGCAAAAAGGCCCCTTCCCGCCTGTTTTTCACCACGTTATCTTCTTGTTTCCGTTCCCGGTTTATGGTAGCATGTCCGTGGAAGGCAAGGTGTGGAAACGATGAAAAGCTTGCACATGGCGCGCATTGCCGCCGTATCCCCGAGGGTTTTCCTGGGAGACTGCCAAAAGAACGCGCGGGAGATCATCGCATGGATGGAACGGCTTCAAAAGGAGCACGTCCAGGCGGCGGTATTCCCGGAGCTGGGGATTACGGGGTACACCTGCGGTGACCTGCTGCTTAATGAAACGCTTCAAAGGGAAGCCTTGGCCGCCCTTGATATGATCGCTAAAAGCACGGAATCCATGGTGGTCGTTGTGGGGCTGCCCATCAGCAACCAGGGTCGGCTGTACAACGGCGCCGCCGTATTGCAGCACGGCAAAATCAGAGGCGTGGCCGTCAAGCGTTACCTGCCCAACGGCGGGGAATTTTACGAAACCCGGTGGTTCAAAAGCGGGCAAAGCGCACCGGAGACCATCACCCTGGGCGGTGAAACGATCCCCTTTGGCATGAACCTGCTTTTTGAAACGGAGGAGTTCCGTTTTGCCGTGGAAATCTGCGAGGATTTGTGGGGACCAATCCCCCCTTCCAGCACATATGCCCCGGCGGGGGCTGAAATCATATTCAACCTGAGCGCCAGCAACGAGCTGGCTGCCAAGCACGATTACCGCCGGGAGCTGCTGCGCCAGCAAAGCGGGCGTTGCTATTGCGGCTACGCCTATGCGGGAGCGGGGTTTGGCGAATCCACCACAGACCTTTTGTTCGCGGGGTTTGGCGGTGTGTATGAAAACGGACGCACCATTATTGAATCGCCCCGTTTTCAAACGGAGGGTACGTTTGCCGTCGGGGATGTGGACATCAGGCGACTCCGCTTTCAGCGCCAGCGTACCGGCAGCTTTTTTGACAGCGATTGCGCGGCCATGAGGACCGTTCCCCTTGGCGCGCTGCCCTGTTATACGATGCCGCTCAGGCGTAACCTGCCGCCCCTGCCTTTTGTGCCGGAGGAGGCGGGGCGGGTTGCGCGGTGCGACGAAATAACGTCCATACAAACCATGGCCTTGCGCACCAGGCTGCATGCCGCCAGGCTGAACAGGCTGGTTGTCAATGTCTCCGGCGGGCTGGACAGTGCGCTGGCGCTGCTGGTGGCGGCAAGGGCATTTCGGGAGATGGGCCTTCCGCCTGACAACCTGCATGCTATTACCCTGCCGGGATTTGGCACGGGCAAGCGTACGCTGAACAACGCCAGGCTGCTGATGGCGGCGCTGGGCTGCACCATCCGGGAAGTGGACATCACGCTTGCCGTCCGCCAGCATTTTGTGGACATCGGCCAGGAGGAAAGCGTTCATGACGTGGCTTATGAAAACAGCCAGGCCAGGGAACGCACCCAGATTGCCATGGACTACGCCAACCGCATCGGCGCGCTGGTGCTGGGAACCGGGGATTTGAGCGAGTCGGCGCTGGGCTTTTCCACATATAACGGCGACCACATGAGCATGTACAACGTCAATTGCTCCATACCCAAGACGCTGGTGCGCACGCTCGTCAGATATCTGGGGGAGAGCGTGTTCGGCGGCGATGTGCAAAAGGTATGTGAGGATATTATTGATACGCCCATTTCCCCTGAGCTTTTGCCGGCGGACAAGGGGGAGCTCCGCCAGCGCACCGAGGATATTTTGGGGGATTACGCGCTGCACGATTTTTTCCTGTACCATATGATGGATTCGGGGAGTTCGCCGGAGCGGCTGTACGCTTTTGCCAGACAGGCGTTTGAGGGCGTGTATGATCCGGATACGGTTGAGAAGGCGCTGCGCCTGTTTTTGCGAAGGTTTTTTTCACAGCAGTTCAAGCGCAGCTGTATACCCGACGGGCCCAAGGTGGGCAGCGTGAGCCTATCTCCCAGGGGCGACTGGCGTATGCCCAGTGACATGACGGGGGATGCCTGGCTTGATTGGGTGCGGGAGGACTGAGTGGAATTCCCTTGCCGGCACATTGCATAAGAAGGACGGGATACGTATGACGCTTGAGCGTACAGCAAAGGACGACCCCCGTTTTTTGGCCTTGGTATCCCTGTTGGATGAAGACCTGTCCGGCCGGTATGATGATGGTAACGCATTTTATGCCCCCTTCAATACCCTTCAAAAAATCACTGCCGCCGTTGTCGCCGTGGAAAACGGGGAGGCTTTGGGCTGCGGCGCTTTCAAGCCCTTTGGCGAAAACGGGGTTGAAATCAAGCGTGTTTTCGTCAAGCCGTCCTGCCGGGGCCGCGGTATTGCAAGGCTCGTGATGGCGGAACTGGAAAAATGGGCGGTGGAGATGGGCTGTGTCCGGGCGGTGCTGGAAACGGGCATCAACCAGAGGGAGGCTGTTTCGCTGTACGAAAGCATCGGCTATCGCCGCAGGGAGAATTTTGAGCCTTACGAAGGGCTGGAAGAAAGCATCTGCTATGAAAAAACCCTCGGCGATTCTGCCGCAAATCAGGGAAGGGGGCCAAGAATCCGTTCCTATCAACAGGACGACCTCACCGGCTGTGTACAAATGCTGATGGCGGCCTACAACGGTGAGCCTTGGCGCAACCGCTGGACGGAGGAAACGGCGGAGCGGTACCTTTTGGAATTTACCGCCTCCGGCCATTTTGTGGGCTTTGTTGAGCTGGAAAAGGGTCAACTGGCCGGAGCGCTCTTTGGCCGCAGGAAAACCTGGTGGACAAAGGACGAGCTCTATGTGGACGAACTGTTTGTACACCCGGAGTTTCAGGGCAGGGGCCACGGCAAACGCCTCTTGCAGGCCGCCGAGGAGCATTGCAGGGAGAAGGGCCTGGCGGGTGTCACGCTGCTTACCGACAGGCATATGCCGGCCATGGCCTTCTATGAACAAAACGGATATGAAGCCGCGGATCATGTTACATTCCTGTACAAGGTGGTTTCGCCCTGAGCTGTTCCCTGGGCATGCTGGCATAATCTCATGCCGCGGACGGTATTGATACGTGGGAGGAAGACATGGGAAAGGCCCTGTTCTGGGATTTTGACGGAACGCTGGTTAAAAGCCCGCGCCTGTGGAGCACGTCGCTTTTGCGATCGCTGAAGGAAGCGTGGCCCGGCTGCCCGCTGGCGGTGGACGACGTCCGGCCCCATATGCAGGGCATTTTTCCCTGGGATGCGCCTGATCGTGATGTATCCCGCCTGACGGGAGAGCGTTGGTGGGAAGCCATGTGCCGCCGGTTTGAAAAGGCCTGCCTTGCGCTGGGCGCGCCTGAAAGCGCGGCCCATAAGGCCGCCTGGGGAGTCCGTTCCATTCTTCTGCTTCCGGACAACTATGCCTTGTACGATGACAGCCTGTCCGTATTAAAGCGGTGTGCATCCTTGGGATTTACCCAATTTATTGTTTCCAACAACCATCCCGACCTGAACCGCGTGCTTTGTGCGCTTGGGCTTGCACCATACTTCAAGGGCGTTGTTGTTTCCGGGGAAATAGGCTTTGACAAGCCGCGGAGGGAAATTTTTGAGCACGCGCTTGAGCTGGCGGGCCATCCTGATCTATGCTTTATGATCGGCGACAACCCCGTGGCCGACGGCGAAGGCGCGCACAGCGCGCATATTCCCCCGCTGCTGGTTCATTTGAAGGAGACGTCCCCCATTTTCCCCGCCTGTGATACGTTAAGCGAAGCTGCTGATTTGATACAGGAGGCATTGTATGCAGGTACGCGCAATGACCATGGAGGATTATGACAAGGTATACGAACTGTGGGCGTGCACGCCGGGTGTAGGCTTGAGCGCCGCGGATGACGCCAGGGCGGGTATTGAACGGTTTTTGCGCCGCAATCCACGCTCCTGCTTCGTGGCGCAGGAAGGCGGGCGGCTGACGGGCACCATTTTATCCGGCCACGATGGGCGCCGCGGGCATATATACCATACGGCGGTGCATCCGGATTTTCGCAGGCGCGGCGTCGGCCGGGCGCTTGTTCATGCGGCAATGGATGCACTCGAGGCGGAGGGGATTGCCAAAACAATGCTCGTGGTTTTCAAGGCCAATGCGGGCGGAAACGAATTTTGGGAATCTCTGGGCTTTACGGTAAGGGACGATCTTGTATACCGCAACAAAGCCTTGGACACATAAACATCCGATGCGCAAAACAACTGGCTTCCGGGAGGGGCCGGCCCATGAAGCACGCGCGTCCGTCCTTTGTGCAGGCATTTCCGCCTTCCCCGCCCTGCAGCTGTGATGTATGCCGGGCGTATTGCAGGCGCCCCGGATGGTGGACGGTTAAGGAGGCGGACCGGGCGCTCAAGGCCGGGTACGGCATGCGCATGATGCTGGAAGTGCCGGGGGATTTGTCCTTTGGCGTGCTGTCACCCGCTTTTCGCGGCTGCGAAGGCAATTTTGCGCTCAACGAGTACGCGCGGTACGGCTGCTGCTTTTTGTCAAAAGGGTTATGTCAGCTTCACGGCACCGGATTTGAGCCGCTGGAATGCCGCTTTTGCCATCATGACCGCCAGGGACAGGGGCAAATGTGCCACGACGCCATTGAAAAGGACTGGCATACCCCTTTGGGGCAGCAGCTGGTTTGGGACTGGGCGGCCATGGTTAACCTGTGGAAAAGGTACGGTTTTGCGCGGTAGAAAGCTATCGTGCATTTCACTTTTCACCCTTACAGACTGCATAGCTGAGAAAGGAGCGTTCCCATGACTATTGGCATACTCGTCCATTCCATGACCGGGCACACGCTTTTGGTGGCGCAGCGTATCGAAAAGAAGCTGGCGGAACAGGGCCATACCGTACGCATCGAGCGCGTAAGCGCCCAAGATGAGGAGGCTGTCAGCAAGGGGCAGGTGAAACAGCCCATCCAGCTGATAAACCCGCCGGACCCGCTGGCCTACGACGCGGTTATCTTTGGCGCGCCCGTGTGGGGCTTTTCCCTTTCCAAGATCATGGCCGCCTATCTGGGCAGGCTTCCCGGGCTTTCGGGAAAGAAGACCGCCTGCTTCATCACACAGCACCTTTCCCACCCCCTTTTTGGCGGGAACCGTTCGCTGCGGCAGATGGAGGCCGCATGCCGGAAGATGGGTTCATCCCCCTTCGCCTCCGGCATTGTCAACTGGTCCAACGCCCGGCGTGAAGAGCAGATTGAAAATATTGAGAAGTCCTTTTCCCGGATTTCATGACCGGATCGGCGGAGGTGGCGCATGAAACGGAAAACGAAAATCATACTCACGGCCGTGGCCTTGGTTTTGGTGATATGCGTAGCCGGCGGCATTATCGCGTTTGGTAACATACAAAAAAAACTTGACGCACTTTCCGCCATGACGGTTGGGGATATTCCCATGGACCGGTTACGGGATGGCGTATACACGGGGGAATACAGCGTCTTTCCGGTGGCCGCCCAGGTGGAGGTGACGGTGAAGGCCCATGTGATTGCTTCTGCCAGAATATTGAAGCATCAAAACGGGCAGGGCAGCGCGGGCGAAGCTGTGCTGGAGCGCGCGAAAATGGCGAATTCGATTCAGGTGGATACGGTGGCAGGCGCCACCTACAGCAGCAAGGTGCTGCTTTTGGCCATGGAAAACGCGCTGCGCAAGGGCCTTGCCCCTTGAACACGGACGCTGTATGAAATGTAATTTTTACCTGAAAACCCTTTACAGGGTTTTCTTTTATGGATATCATACATATGTTTGAGCTTTGACAGGCTGGAGGGATCAAATGTGAGGCCGTTTATGCGCCGGGCACTTATGCTGTGCCTGCTGGTTATACTGCTGCCCGGTTTGGCCGGGGCCCAAAGCCTGCGCGGGTATGATGCCAAAGCGGGCTATCAATATGTCGCTTTGGGTACATGGCCCCAGGGAGAAAACGGAGAAGCCGCGCCCATCCTCTGGCGTGTATTGGCGGCCGATGATAAGGAGGCGCTGCTGCTCAGCGAATACATTTTGGGCAGCGGAGCCATCCATCAGGATGACTATATGGAATATGTGCACTTTGGCGGCGTATGGAATCTGACGGATATGTACAGCTTCCTGAACGGTACCTTTTTGCCGGAAGCCATAAGCGGGGCGGACCAGGGAATGCTTTTTTGCAGTGAGGACTTGGGCACGGTGTTTCTCCCATCCAGCGATGACCTCAACAATAAAGCCTATGGCTTCACAAGCAATAAGGCGCGCATGGGCAAGGGAACGGCCTATGCTCTGGCCAACGGGCTGTTTAAGTATTCCACCAAGTTCAGCCCCTATTGGACACGCACCCAGTCTGCAACGCTTGTTTCCGGAGCACGGTGTACAAAGGTGGAAGGCAATATTGGGTATATCCGGGTTGTGGTGAATGATGTGGGCTGGCGGCCCGCCTGCCGTATAAACCTGGCCGCAGCCCAAATCGTATCCGGCGAAGGCACGGTCGAATCACCCTTTGTTCTGGCTGGAAAGGCCGCGGGAGAATGATATGATAAAAAGACTGCTATGTCTGTTGCTGTTGATTCTTCTGCCGGCGGTTATGGCCCCGGCGCTTGGCTGGGCGGAGCAGGCTGTGGCGGAGGATATTACCGCGCTGGCCGAAATTTCACCCCGTTCCCCCAAGCACGGGCTTAAATCCATTGCCGACCGCAAATACACCACGCCCTGGGAAACGGCGGTGCAAAAAAAACCATACGTGCAGGCAATGCTCCCTGAAGGGCAGGCATGCTCTTCCCTGTATATATGCTTTGGGAGGATGCCCGCTGCCTGGGAGCTGCAAACGCTTGAGGGGGAAGCGTGGGTCACGCTGGACGAGGGCGGAACAAGCTATCTGCACGCGTTTATACCGCTGCCAAAGCCTGTCACCAGCCTGCGCATTGCGGTGACGGATGAGAAAAAAACTTCCCTGCTACTCAATGAACTGTTCCTCTTCGGGCCCGGTGAGGTTCCCGGCTGGGTGCAAAAATGGGAGCCTGCCCACGAACAGGCCGACCTTATGGTGCTGGTGGCCCATCCCGACGACGAGCTGCTGTTCATGGGGGGTACCATACCCCATTACGCGGTGGCGCAGAACAAGCGTGTTACAGCCTGCTACCTGACGTCCTCCAATACCACCAGGAGCAGTGAACTGCTCAATGGCCTGTGGTCCATGGGCGTCGTCAATTACCCCATCATCGGCCCGTTCCGGGATGCCTACAGCGCCAAACTGAAGGACGGCTATGACAGGTGGGGTGGCAAGGAAAAGGTGCGGGCGTATGTGATGGGCGTCATCCGAAGGCTAAAGCCTTCCGTGATTGTGACCCATGATTTGGACGGTGAATACGGCCATGGGGCACACCGGGTTTGCGCCGACGCGGCTATTTGGTGCGTGGAGCATTCAGCCGATTCCGTCGCCGACCCTGCGTCCGCCGAACTGTACGGCACCTGTGAGGTATCCAAGCTGTACCTGCATCTGTATCCTGAAAACAGCGTCATGATGAACTGGCGGACGCCCGATCCCGCCCTCTTGGGGCGCTCGCCTTTGCAGGCGGCCCAGGATGCCTATGCCCTTCACGTGACCCAGCGGAACGCGGGCTCCGCCGTGATCGGCAAGGATTTTGAGGTGACCGATGAAGGTGAATTTGCCTGCAACAGCTTCGGGCTGTACCGCACCCTGGTGGGACCGGATATCGCTAAAAATGATTTTCTTGAAAATATTCCATGAAAACGGAGGTATCGTTTTGCCCATGCAATGCAGAAAATGGCTGCCCATGCTGCTCATAGCCCTGCTCATGCTGCTGCCCATTGGTGCGCTGGCCGTAGCGAACGATCCGGCCCCCTTGTCCATCAGGGTCAGAGCGGCTGCCACACCCAAACCGACCAAAACGCCCAAACCGACCAAAACGCCCAAGCCTACCGTAAGGCCGGTTGATTTTCCAACCCTGCCCCCCGTCAATGAAAAGGGGTTTTTGCTGGAAGGTGAGTTCGTATTTGAAAACGCGGAGGAAGGTTTGTGGGTGTACGCCTCCCCTACGCTGAAGGTGCAGATTGAACGGATAAACGACCCCAATAAAGTGCTGGTATGGTATGAGGCCCATATATGGAGCGATGTGGAGGCGGGCGAAACATTTGCCGCCATTCCCTTTGACAAGGAAAAATGGGGCGAGGCAAAGCATGTGGAGCCTGAGCGCATCGCTGCGGAAAACAAAGTGGTGTTCGGTATGAACACCGACTACTACACCTACCGCACCGCCCGCGCAAAATCCCTGATGGTGGGCATCATCATCCGGGGCGGGAAGATCATCAGCGAAAAAACATCCGAGTACCCCAGGTTCCGCTTCCCTACCCTGGATACGCTGGCACTTTTGCCCGACGGGTCCATGGGGGTATACCGCTCCGATGAGCTGACGGCCCAGCAGTACCTGGATATGGGCGTCAAGGACGTGTTTGCCTTCGGCCCCATTCTTGTCCGGGACGGACAGATTAACCCGGATGTGGAAAAATTCAGCTACGGACAAACCAAACAGCCCCGCTGCGCCATCGGCATGGTTGAGCCCGGCCATTACTTCGCGGTGCTGGTGGAGGCCAGGCTGAAAAAGGAAAGCGTTGGCGTCAGCGTACCAGAATTGATGGATATGATGCAAAAGGGCGGCTGCCAGACGGCTCTCAACCTGGACGGCGGCCAGACGGCGGTCATGCTGTTCATGGGCAAGCAGGTGTCCCGCATCGGCTCCTATTCGGGCGGAAAAACATCGCCCCGCAGCACTACGGAGCTTATCGGCATCGGCCGCTCCGATCAGGTGGCACCCTGGACAGAAGATTGATATATGCAAAAGCCGCCTCGCTCATTTATGGGCGAGGCGGCTTTTCAGTAGGAGCTTTGCTTGATTTGCCTGCCGGGAAACCGAAGCTTTGTTTCTGAAACGATTACCGAGAAAAAGATCAGCAAGAATCCCGCCGCCAGCCTGAATGTCAGCGTTTCCCCGAAAAACGCCATGGAAAAGGCCACGCCGAACACCGATTCCAGGCTCAAAAGAATGGAAGCCGCCGCGGGGTTCGTGTATTTCTGGCCGATATTTTGCAAAAGCAGCGCGCCTGTGGTGGCGAATACCGCCAGGTAGATAAGGCCATGCCAGCTTTCCGCGGGTATCTGCGCGGGGAACGTCTCGGCACCCAGCGAAATACCCCAGCAGAGGACGGCGGCCGCGCCAAACTGTACCAGTGTCAGCAGCACAGGGTCTTCATCGCGGCTTAGCAGGGACACCGCTACGATGTGGGCGGCATATACGGTTCCCCCTGCCATCGTCAGCCCGTCGCCAATGCCTATGGAAAATTCACCCGTTATGGATACCAGCCCGATTCCGGCAAGACACAGCACCCCTGCCAGGCAGTTGTAGGCATCCGGCCTTTTTTTGGTGACCATCCAGAACATAAATGGCACCATGATGCAGTAGATTGCCGTCAGGAACGCGTTTTTGCCCGGCGTTGTATCCATAAGCCCCAGCGTTTGCAGCGCATAGGCGCCAAACAGAAGGAAGCCCAGCAGCGCGCCGCCAAGGAGCGTTTTCCCCTTGATATTCTTCAGCCGTTTGAAAAAGATCAGGCATAATAGCCCGAAGCCGATCGTAAAGCGTATTGCCAGAAGTCCAAATACGGGAAATACATCCACCGAGTTTTTCATTACAAAAAAAGAACTGCCCCAGATCAGCGAGGCGGTCAAAAGTGCCAGCTTGCTCAATGCGGATCGTTTTTGCATAAGTACCTTTCTTTCGGCGGGCGGTAGAAGCCTTCCCAGTATCATACCGCCAGACCGCTTTTTCGTCAATCCTCTTTGCTTGCGTACAGAAAAATATCGCAGACTCCCCTTGACAATGGCTAGAAATGGTTTACAATAAATAAGGTCAAAGAAAGTCAAATACGCCCGCGAGGGAGGGTATCGATATGAATACCGGCAAATTTACGCAAAAAACAATGGAGGCATTGAAACAGGCCCAGCAAATGGCCCTTACCTATCAAAACGTGCAGGTGGAGCAGGCCCATCTTTGCCATGCTCTTTTGGCCCAGCCGGAGGGACTGATCCCCCAGTTGCTGAACAAGATCAATATTGACGGGAATCTGCTGGCCGGGGCTATGGAGGAGGTAGTCGGCCGTATTCCCAAAATGTCCGGGCCGGGCCGGGAACCCGATAAGGTATATGTTTCGCCGGATGTGGAAAGGGCTTTGCTGGCGGGGGAACAGCGCGCCGGTCAGATGAAGGATGAATATTTGTCGGTGGAGCACGTGTGGCTGGGCCTGATGGAAAAGCCCGACAGGGTGGTAAAGCCCATTCTCGACCGCTTTCAGATAAAGGCGGATGCGTTTTTGAAGGCGCTGTCGTCGGTGCGGGGCGCGACGCGCGTCACAACCGACAGCCCGGAGAATACTTATGACGCGCTTGTCAAATATGGCGCCGACCTAACGGCGCTGGCCAGGGCCCAGAAGCTGGACCCGGTGATTGGCCGGGACAGCGAGATACGCAACGTGATCCGAATCCTCTCCCGCAAAACGAAAAACAACCCTGTGCTCATCGGTGAACCAGGTGTAGGCAAGACCGCCATCGCGGAAGGCCTGGCCATACGCATCGTGCGCGGCGACGTGCCCGAGGGCCTCAAGGACCGCAGGCTGTTTTCCCTGGACATGGGCAGCCTTATCGCCGGGGCCAAGTTCCGCGGCGAGTTTGAGGAACGGCTGAAGGCCGTGCTGGCGGAGATCAAAAAAAGCGAGGGGAAGACGCTTCTTTTTATTGACGAGCTGCACAACATTGTCGGTGCGGGCAAGGCGGAAGGGGCCATGGATGCGGGCAATTTATTGAAGCCCATGCTGGCCAGGGGCGAGCTTCACTGCATTGGGGCAACCACACTGGACGAATACCGCAAGTATATAGAAAAGGACGCCGCGCTGGAGCGGCGCTTCCAGCCTGTCATGGTGAACGAGCCCACGGTGGAGGACACCATCTCCATCCTAAGAGGCCTGGAGGAGCGCTACGAGGTGTTCCACGGCGTTAAGATTCAGGACGGGGCGCTGATCGCCGCCGCCACATTGTCCAACCGCTATATCACCGACCGGTTCCTGCCGGACAAAGCCATTGATCTCATTGACGAGGCCTGCGCCATGATCCGTACGGAAATCGATAGCCTGCCTGTGGAGCTGGATGAGGTTTCCCGCAAGATCATGCAGCTGGAAATCGAGGAGGCCGCACTGAAGAAGGAGGCCGAAGATGGCCTTTCCGGCGAGCACCTGTTTAAACTGCAGAAGGAGCTTTCCGACCTGCGGGCGGAATTTGCCCAGTTGAAGGCCGGATGGGAAAACGAGAAGGCCGCTATCGCCCGTGTGCAGAAGCTGCGGGAGGATTTGGAGCGCCTTGGCGCTGAAATCGAAAAGGCTGAGCGGGATTATGACTTGAACAAGGCCGCCGAGCTCAAATACGGCGAGCTGCCCAGACTGCAAAATGAGCTTAAGGCCGAGGAGGCCGTTGCCGAAAAGAACAAAACCGGGCAAAGCCTGCTCAGGGACAAGGTCACCGAGGAGGAGATTGCCCGCATCGTGGCTCGCTGGACGGGCATCCCGGTGCAAAAGCTGGTGGAGGGCGAGCGGGAAAAACTGCTGCACCTGCCGGATATACTGCACCAGCGCGTCATTGGGCAGGATGAGGCGGTGCAAAAGGTATCGGAAGCCATCCTGCGCAGCCGGGCCGGCATAGCCGATCCCAACAGGCCCATCGGCTCCTTTTTGTTCCTTGGCCCTACCGGCGTGGGCAAGACGGAGCTTGCCAAGGCGCTGGCACAGGCGCTGTTTGACGAGGAAAAGAACCTGGTCCGCATCGACATGTCGGAATATATGGAGAAGTTTTCCGTATCCAGGCTTATCGGCGCGCCTCCGGGCTATGTGGGGTATGACGAAGGCGGCCAATTGACGGAAGCCGTGCGCCGCAAGCCCTATTCCGTAGTCCTCTTTGACGAAATCGAAAAGGCGCACCCCGAAGTGTTCAACGTGCTTTTGCAGGTGCTGGACGACGGGCGTATCACTGATTCCCAGGGCCGGACGGTTGATTTCAAAAACACCATCCTCATCATGACAAGCAACCTGGGCTCCTCCGACATACTGGAGGGCATCGGCGCGGACGGCCAGATTTCCGAAGATGCCCGCCGGAGGGTGGAGATGCTGCTGCGTATGCAGTTCCGTCCGGAATTTTTGAACCGTATTGATGAAATCGTGTTCTACAAGCCGCTGAGCCGGGAGGAGATCGGCCGTATTGTCACGCTGCTTGTAGGCAGCCTGCAAAAACGGCTGGAGGACAGACAGATCACCATAGCCCTGACGGATGCGGCCAAGGAAATGGTGGTTCAGCGGGGATTCGACCCGGTATACGGCGCGCGGCCCTTGAAACGGTTTTTGCAAAGCCGGGTGGAAACACTGGTGGCCCGAAGGCTCATTCAGGGCGATGTGCATGCCGCGACGACCCTTACGGTGGATGTGGATAAGTCGGGGGAATTGTATATCCGGAAATAGGCTGTCATATGCTGTGGCAAAACCTCCTTTTGAGGTGCGCCATGCTGTATGACAGGGAAGCTGCCGTCGCCTATGCCCATGAGTGGGCATACCATCGCAACCCCCGGTTTTACGATTTTGAAAAAATCGGCGGAGACTGCACCAATTTTATTTCCCAGTGCATTTACGCCGGGTGCGGCGTGATGAATTACACCCCGGTGATGGGTTGGTATTTCATATCTCTGAACAATCGGGCCCCCGCATGGACGGGGGTCCCGTTTTTGTATAACTTCCTTACAAAAAACAAGGGCGCCGGCCCTTATGGCAATGAGATGCCTTTTGATCATGCCATGATTGCCGACGTGATCCAATTAAGCCGGGACGGGTACCGTTATTCCCATTCCCTGTTTGTTGTCCGAGTGGATGATCCCCCCAGCCCGGAGAACATATGGATCACCACCCATACCCTGGATTCGGACAACCGGCAGCTAAGCACCTATACCTATGCCAAAAGCCGCCTGATCCATATCGCGGATGCCAGGCTGTAAGCCAATTTACGCCACTTGTGCCCGCGCCGTTTACACGGCTTTCCTGCTGTGATACCATATGCATTGCGCGATGTTTTGCGATAACGCGCCGGGGTTTTTTAAGCGGCATGTTCCGCTGCGGCAGGGAAAAGTGGGCGGGAAGCGGCATGATTCACACATTCAGTACGCTTTGAAGCATTTTTTCCGCCCGGTCAAAGCACAGGGGGTTGGCTGCCAGCATAGGCGTTTTTTGGTCAAAGGCCAGCGGTCCCTTACCCGGACAGCCAATCCGGCCACCCGCTTCCTCAACAATCAGCGCGCCGGCCGCAAAATCCCAGGGGGACAATATAAGCTCCCAGTAGATGTCGCTGCGGCCGCAGGCTATGTCGCACAGATCAATGGCCGCCGATCCGGTGCGCCGCAGGTCTCCTGCCTGAAGCAGAAATATTTCCGCCGCCCGCATGGTTTTGTTCGCCAAGCTTGAATCATAGGGGGAGGTGCCTATGCTCACCAGCGCCCCTGAAAAATCATGATGGGAAACGCTGATCGGTTTGCCGTTCAAAAACGCGCCCTTTCCCTTTTCCGCATGGAAAAGCTCCCCCTCATAGGGGTTTAGTATGGCGGCCAGAACGGGCTTGCGGCTGTGCAAAAGCGCCACCGATATGGCGGAGCATTTTCGCCCCCGCATGAAGTTGGTTGTGCCGTCGATGGGATCGATGACGAATGTGGGCGAATCCGTCAGGGATTCGTTATCTTTTTCCTCCGCAAAAAAGGCGGCCCCCGGCATGGCCGCAAGCAGCTTTTCCATTAAAAAGGCCTGAACCTCAATATCCGCCTGGGTCACGAAATTGGCGTGGCCTTCCTTTTGGTATGCTTTGGGCCTGTCAATGCCCATCATTTTTTCCCCGGCGGCCAGGATAACTTCCAACAGGGCCTTTTGCATGAGTCCTCCGTTATTGCGCGTTGCTCAGCCGGCGCACCGACTGGCGGGATACAAGGCGCACCGGCAGCACCACGCTGCGGGGCGTTGAGCTTTCCTGCCCCTGCAAGGCGTCGGTAAGCATTCTGGCGGCGATGACGCCCTTGTCCACCACATCCTGGTGGACGGTGGTCAATTGCGGGCTGGTGAGGCGGGCAATGTTCAAATCGTCAAAGCCCACAATGGAAATATCCTCAGGAACCCTCCTGCCCGCCTCCGCAAGCCCGGAGATGAGCCCGGCGGCCAGGATGTCCGCGGTGGCAAAAATGGCCGTATAGTCCCTTCGCTGCGCCAGTTCCCGGCCCAATGCCGTGCCTTGTTCAATGCCGATTTCCTGCTGGTATACGTTTTCCATGCGCAGCGGTACCGAAAACTCGCCAAGCGCCTGGCAATAGCCCTTGAAGCGGCGGGCCAGCACGCCTTCCTCCAGGATGGGCGGGCCGCAGAACAAAATGTCCCTGTGGCCGTTTTCCAAAAGGTGCCTTGTGCCAAGATACCCGCCCTGCTGGTCCTCCAGGCGGACCTGCAGCACCTGGTCGTTGGGAATATAGCTGTCAACCAAAAGGATGGGTGTCTTTTGCGCCATCAGGCTTTCATAAAAATCCGTGGGGAATATGCCTGTCAGAATCAGCCCGTCCAGATTCCAGTTGTTAAGCAGCGACAAAAGCTCCGGCACGTTGTCGATGGTGCGCACCATCAGGTAATAGCCCCGCTCCCTGAGCGTCTGCTCAATCCCCGCCAGCAGCGCGCCATGAAACGGGTCCTGAAAAAAACCGCCGCTTGTGAGGGGAACCAGGTGATTGATGACGCCGATGATCCTGGAGGCATTGTTCACCAGCGCCCTGGCGGACATGTTGGGAACATATTTCAGGCGTGTTATGGCCGCCTGTATCTTCTCCACCATCTCCGGCGAAACGCGGCCCACATTCCCGTGGATCACGTTGGATACCGTGGTGGTGCTGACACCCACCGCCTTCGCCACATCCTTGATGGTGACCAAGCTATAAGCCCCCTTCAGCCTTGCGCGTTCTATGTATGGCTATTATAGCATAGAATGGCAGGTTTGCAAGGAAGATACTCCCTGCTCGGACTGCAATTTTTTGTAGGTTTTACGTGAAACGGTATTGACATACAGGAAGCAGGGTGATATACTTTGACTAGTTGAACGTAAAACCTTGCCAAATTCCACAAGCTTCCTTTTTCTCTGTCCGGGCCTCCGGAGGGGCTTGTGCCCCTCCTGTACATACCACCACCCAACTAAAAAGGAGGAACCCCCATGAAAAAGTTCGTAGCCCTGCTCCTGAGTCTCCTGCTGGCTCTGGGCGCCGTTTCCGCCATGGCGGAAGGGAAAGTCAAGCTGACGCTGGGCATCTGGCCCGAAGATGTGGACACCAGCGGCCTGGCCGCCCATGAAAACGACTTCCTGCCCGCCTTCCAGGCCGCTATGCCTGATGTGGAGGTGGAAAAAGCGCATTACAAGTATGCTGTGGATACCTTCATTTCAATGGCGGAAGCCGGCACGGTTCCCACCGTGTTTGAAACCTGGTACACAGAGCCCCAAAAGCTCATCGCCGGCGGCTTTGTGGCCGATATCACAGCCGAACTCAATGAGCTTGGCTGGCTTGACAAAATGAACCCCGTGGTCCGCGCCATACTGTCCGACAAGGACGGCAAGGTGTACGGCCTGCCCCGTGACAGCTATGCCCTGGGCCTGATGATTAACGCGCAGGTCTTTGAGGATGCCGGCCTGGTGGACGAGAATGGCATTCCCAAGTATCCCAAGACATGGGACGAGTTCATTGAAGTTGGCAAGACCATCAAGGAAAAGACCGGCTCCGCCGCGCTGTGCCTTCTGGCTGCCGACAACGCCGGCGGCTGGCACTTCTCCAATATCGCCTGGACCTTTGGCGCCGTACTGGAAAACCAGACAGCCGAAGGCAAGTGGGAAGCCAACCTGAACAGCCCCGAGGCCGTGGCGGCCATGAGCTTCGTAAAGGACCTCAAATGGAAGCATGACCTTTTGACCAGCGATCCCACCACCGAAAACTGGGGCACGGGCTTTGCCCAGCTGGGCACAGGCGCTGCCGCCATGTACATCGGCGCCAACGACGCCGTGAATATGCCCACCGCCCAGAATGGCCTGCCCGTTGACAAGCTTATGCTGGTAGCCATTCCCGCCGGCAACGGCGACAAATCCTACACCCTCTCCGGCGGCACGCCCTACATGTTTGCCAAAGGCGCCACCCATGAGCAGATTCTGGCCGGCCTGAAATACCTGGAATGCATGGGCCGCGCTCCCCTTCTCACCGATGCCGCCAAGCTTGGTATGGAAAGCGATGCCAAGACCCGCGTTGAACAGGGCATCCCCGTCATCAACCTGCCCGTTCCCGCCTGGGCCGATGACGAGTATAATGCCTTCAGGGAATCCATTGTCGCAAAGTACAAGAACGTGGATGACCGTATGTTCGAATCCTACTTCGGTCTGCTGAAGGTCGAAGGCGCCATCCGCACCGAAGAGCCGGCCGAAACCCAGGAAATGTACAGCGAGCTGACCAAGGTGCTGCAAGCCGTCGTCACCGATGAGAAGGCAGATGTGCAGGCCCTGCTGGATACCGCCGATGCCAATCTGCAGGCGCACCTGGACAAGACCGTAAACAAGTAACCGTTTTTCAAGCTTCCCCACCGCCGGGAGAGCCGGTCCTGCCGGCTCTCCCGCATTTATATCAGGGCCTTTGGGAAAGCGCGCAAAAGCGCTTTTTCCCAAGTGCCCCATCCCATTGCCCCAAATTGTCAAGGAGGCGAGGAATATGCTTTCTTCGGCACCGGTTCAGCCCCGCCGCACGATTCGCGCGAAGTATGGCAAGGACATGATCGCATGGTTAATCATGCTGCCCAGCCTTGCGCTTTTCGCTTTTTTCGTGTGGATACCCCTTGTGCAGAGCATCCGGCTGAGCTTGTATCAGACCCAGGGCATCCGGGTCGTACAATATGTGGGCCTGGAAAGCTTCAAAACCGTATTCGACCATCCGGATTTCTGGCCGGCGGTGCGCAATACATTCCTGTACACATTCTGGTCTTTGGCCATCGGCTTTCTGGTGCCCATTGTGCTGGCGGTATTGATTCAGGAAATGGTGTACGGCAAGAGCCTGTTTCGGGTGGCCATTTATCTGCCCAACATCGTACCCGGTCTGGCCACGGTGTTTTTGTGGCGGTACCTGTTCAAAAGCGGTGACAACGGCGGGCTGAACATGCTGCTGAACGCCATCGGTCTCCCCAGCGGCACATGGCTGAGCAACGCTTCCCTGGCCATACCCGTGATTGTGGTGGCCATGACCTGGAAGGGGGCAGGCGCTACCGCGCTGATTTATCTGGCCGGTTTGCAGGGGATCAACCCCGAACTGTATGAGGCCGCCATTATCGACGGAGCCAATGTTCGCCAGCGCATCACCCGCATCACCATTCCCCAGATTTATAACCTGGGCCGGACGCTGCTTATCCTTCAGGTAATCGCCGTATTCCAGGTGCTGTATGAGCCCCTGGTCATGACCAACGGCGGGCCCAACAACGCCTCTGTTTCGCTGATGCAGCTGGTTTTCCGCTATGCCTTTGACAAGTTCGATTATTCCAAGGCGGCGGCTGTATCGGTGATTATTTCGGTGGCGCTCATTACCCTGACGCTTGTCTATAACAAGATCAACAAGCCCATGGATATGTGAAAGGAGGGAAGTGCATGAAAAGGCTCAGGATGAAGGCTGACGGCGTGATCCGCGGCTATGACCTGCAAAAGCCCCCCGTCAGGATTGGCTATACGATTATGTTCGTTGTCTGCGTTGTGGCTTTTGTCATTTCATTGCTGCCCATCCTTTGGGTGCTGCTGGCCGGATTCAAGGAAAATCAGGAGTTCACCCGGGGCGTTAAGGGATTGGATAATCACTACCATCCTCAGTTCCTCCCCGTTTCCTTTGAGCTGGACGGGTACTTGAAAACCTGGAATCAAATGAGGTATTACCGTTTTTACCTCAACAGCCTTTGGGTGGTGCTGGGAAG